>JBPYES010000205.1:0-9104 GCA_051984825.1 Jatrophihabitantaceae bacterium | reverse complement strand
CGGCCTATGGGGCAGCCCGATCTCCGGGGCGTCGATGAACCCGGCACGCACCTTCGGCCCGGACGTCATCAGCGCCGACTTCACCTCGTACTGGGTGTATGTCGCCGGGCCGCTGCTCGGCGCAGTCATCGCCGTGGGCGTCGCGTTCGTGCTGCGGGGCCCAGGCGGCGGACGGGCCGGATCCGGCGCCGCTCAAGGTGGCCTGTTCACCGAGGTAGCTCGCCCCGAGCAGGAGTAGCACGACCTGCCGCTGCTTCAGTAGACGCCCTTACGACAGAACCTGACTCTCCTGCCTGTGGCTCACGGCTGTTGGAACGTCCGCGGTGAGTACGGATTGGCGGAGTTTGTTGTTGAAGATCTTGGCGTCGTCGATGACCAGGCCGTCGAGGAGGGCGTAGAACTCTTCGGCGTCGATGCGGTGGGAACGCTGTCACTTTGCCGTTGAGGCGGGGGGTGCGAGGTTTGATGTAGCGGTGGCCGATGCCGCGGTCGAGGACGTGGTAGTGGAACGCGGACTGGAATTCGGCGCCGTTGTCTGTCTGGATGAGCTCCTCCGACATTGGGCGCGATATCTCCGTGCTGGCTCGGAGGTGCGCTGAAGATCACCGATTTAGGGTTCCGCGTGTGTGCTGCCGACCGTGGCGACGGGGGGTCGACAAATGGACCGGACTCTTGCGGGCACGACGGTCGCGGGGCCGCCGGTTCAGGTCGACGATCTTGCCGCCTTCTGGGGGGCGGTCGACCCTCCGCGCCGACCGCGACGTCTGCTCGGGCTGTTCGCCCATCCGGACGACGAGGTGTTTTGCGTGGGTGGCACGATGGCGCGCTGCGCGCAGGACGGCGCGAGCACGGCCGTGGTGTCGCTCACGCGGGGCGAGGCCGGCCAGATCCGTGACGCGGGGGCCGCGACGCGACGCACGCTCGGTACAACGCGCGTTGCTGAACTGGAGCGCGCGGCCCGAGCCCTCGGCGTGGGTGACACCGACTGCCTCGATCTCGGCGACGGGACGCTCGCGCACCGATCGCTAACTGATATCGCGGCAATCGTGCGTGGGCTCATCGATCGGTACGCCCCCGACGTGATCGTCACGTTCGGGCCGGACGGCGCGTTCGGGCATCCCGACCACGTCACCTCGTGCCTGGCAACCATCGAGGCGGTGCGGAGGATGCCCGACCCGCCGCGGTTGCTACACGCCAGATTCCCTATGCGCAGGCGGTTGCTCCTCGACTTGATCGTCGAGTGGCTGACCTCGAACCAGTCACGATTCAGCGGGACGGCGGCGTTCGGTCACGCGCTCAAGCTGTTCGCCGACGGTTCGACGATGCTCGGCTTCGCCGCCGATCACCTCAAGGTCGAGTGGTTCCCCGCCGGCTCCTACCTCATTGAACAGGGGGAGGCGGCCCGCGAGTTGTTCTGCATCCTTTCGGGTTCGGTCGACATCGTCGTCGAGACGGGCGACGGTGCGTTGTACCGACGCGACACGGTCGGCGCTGGCTCGTTCGTCGGCGAGGACGGGATAGCCAGCGGCAACCCACGCAACGCACACGTGGTCGCCCGCGAGGACGTGACCTGCCTGGTGCTCGCCCCCGCGCCGCGCGACACGTCTCAGGCGCGAGGCGCGCTCGCCACCGCCCATGCCACGACACCGGCACGTCCGGGCGACGGTCCGGCCGGTGGTTCCGCGGACGGCCTCATCACCATCGATGTCGGCGCCAGCACCGACCGCAAGATCGCTGCGCTGGCGGAGCACCGCTCGCAGTACGCCCTTGACGTGGGCCTGCTGCCGCGGTCGATCCTCACCAGCCTGCTCGGCGTAGAGCACTTCAGCGTCGCCCGGTTCACCTCGAATTGAGTCCGAAATGCCGGTATCCGAACTTGCCGCTACGGCGACCCTCCCGTCGCGGTTCGAGTTGTCCGATCTTGACGCGGCAGCGGCTGATTTCGCCCGCCGCTTCCCAGGGTTCGATCCGGATGGATCGGTCGCAATGTTGCGTCGAACCGAGTACCGCCGCCTCGATGACAGCGATCAGGTCTACCTCGACTACACCGGGGGCAGCCTGTACGCGGTGAGCCAGATTGACGCGCACGCCGAAACGCTACGCCGGCGCGTGCTCGGCAACCCGCACTCGAACAACCCAACATCGCTGGCGACGACAGCGATGGTGCAGCGCGCGCGACGTGCGGTCCGCGAGTTCTTCAATGCGCCGGCCGGCGAGTACTACTGCATCTTCACTGCCAACGCGAGCGCTGCGCTGCGGCTGGTCGGTGAGTCCTACCCCTTCGCACCCAGCGGCGCGTTCGCGCTGAGCGCCGACAACCACAATTCGGTCAACGGCATCCGCGAGTTCGCCCGCCGCAAGGGCGCCGCCATTGTGTATGTACCGGTGACGGCACCCGACCTGCGCCTTGACCGGGCCGCGATGCGCCGCGCGTTGAGGGCTGCCGATCCGAACGCGGGCAATCTGCTGGCGTTTCCGGCACAGTCCAACTTCTCCGGGGTGCAGCACCCGCTGGACCTGATCCAGGAGGCGCACGACGCCGGATGGGACGTCCTGCTCGATGCCGCAGCATTCGCACCGACGAACCGGCTCGACGTCGCACGACTGCGCCCGGATTTCGTGGCCATGTCCTTCTACAAGATCTTCGGCTACCCGACAGGGATCGGCTGCCTACTGGTGCGGCGCGAGAAGCTCGCCGAGTTGGACCGGCCGTGGTTCGCCGGCGGCACCATCACGATCGCGTCCGTACAGGGCGACGGGCACTACCTCCATCGCGACGAAGCGGCCTTCGAGGACGGCACCGTCGACTACCTGAACCTGCCGGCCGTCGAGACCGGACTCGCGCACATCAGCCGCGTCGGCCTCGCCGCGATTCATGACCGGGTCAGCTGCCTCACCGCATGGTTGCTTGACGCACTGCGGAGGCTGCGCCATTCCAACGGTCGCCGGATGATCGAGATCTTCGGCCCGGAGGACAACGTGCAGCGGGGCGGCACGGTGACGTTCGTCATGCGCGACGCGGGCGGGCGCCCGATCGACGATCGACGCGTCGAGGACTTGGCGAACCGGGCAAACATATCGCTGCGCACTGGATGCTTCTGCAACCCCGGCGCAGGCGAAATAGCCCACCACCTCACGCGCGAACAGATGCGCCCGTGGTTCGAGCGCGATGAGCCGATGTCCTTCCTCGAACTGCGGGAGCGACTGCTCGCCGAACACCACCGGCTCGTCGCAGCGGTCCGCGTCTCGGTCGGCATCGCGTCGAACTTCGTCGACGTCTACCGCTTCATGTGCTTCATGCAGGGCTTCGTCGATCGATCCGTCGAGGAGATCGGCGCGCCCGAGTTCGTATCCGAGAACTGCCGCACCGTGCGGGACTCCGCCTGAGCCTGAGGAGAGCCGGCCATGTCGTTCGGAAACCCCGGCGAGGTCATCGACGGCCTCACGGTGAACGGCCGACCCGTCCGTTCCGCGGTCGTCAACGAGAACGCAGTGCGCGCGGCCGCCGGCATCACGATGGCGGTCGGCGTGGTGGCGTTCGCCTATGCGTACTTCGAGCATCGGTGGCTGCCGCTCAAGATCGTTTCCTCGTTCTTCCTGCTTGAGTTCCTCGTACGCATAACGATCGGCTTCAAGTTCAGCCCTGTTGGGGTCGTGTCGAGCTGGCTCGCTAAGCGGCAACCGGTGGAGTGGGTCTCGTACCGGCCGAAGCGGTTCGCGTGGACGCTCGGCGCTGCGATGGCGGGCGTAGTCACGGGGATCACGAACAGCGACATCCACGGTTGGTGGCCGCGCAGTTTCTGCCTGGTCTGCTTGGTCCTGATGTGGATGGAGTCGGTCCTCGGCCTGTGCCTAGGTTGCGAGATCCACGGTTTCCTGGTGCGCCGCGGCTGGACGAGGAAGGACGAGGCGTTCGAGATCTGCGCGAACGGGGCGTGCGCTGTCGTGCCACGGGAGCCGGTGACAGGAGTCGCCGCCGGCGCGTAGCTGCCCGGCTCCGCTGATGTCCAATCCTGTCCTGGGTCGGCTCCGGTGCCATACTCCGTGCCAATGGGGGGAGACGGCACACGCCATGCGGGGCCGCGCGGCCGGGCCGGCGCGCAGTCCTTCGACGGCGCACTCTGCAACAAGCCGTTCTGACGCTGGCCGGAACAGCGGTACTGCCCGGCTGCCACGGAGCCCAGCAAATTTGGGGGGTTTGTGCGCCGCCAGGGACTCGAACCCCGAACCCGCTGATTAAGAGTCAGCTGCTCTGCCAGTTGAGCTAGCGGCGCTCAGACAAGCGGCCCACCGCATTGTGGGCCGGCGGGCCACTTTACACGAGCCGGCAGCACGCCCCGCCGCCGAACTACCGCGACCACGATAGCGCAGTGGCGTGCGTGCCGCCGTGCCGCCCTGGCCCGATCTGCAGCGGTTTGCCGAGGTCGCCAAGGACGCAAGCCTCGCCGCCCCGGGACGCTACGGCGTGGCAGCCACGTGGAAGTAGTCGAACGCCGCCTGCAGGTCGGTCGTGGTGCCCGATCGGTTGAACGCGAACAGACCGATCCGCAGGTTGGTCAGCGTCGCACCGGTCGTCCAGACCGGTACCCACGTCACGCCGTCGACCGAGTAGAACGTGGAGTAGTGGACTCCGTTCTTGGTCATCCGCAGCCAGATGGTGTTGTTCGCGGGCAGGATCGAATTCGCGTTGAGGGTGTTCAGCGTCTGGTTGACCGGAACGCCGACCAGGGTGTCCTCGAGCGACGTGTTGAACTGGATGTTCGTCGGCGACGTGGCCTCGAGGTCGAACTTGAGGTAGTTGTCGTCGTCCTGGTACGCGATGATGCCTCCTTGCTGCGTCGCCGTGTTCGGCCGGTGATTGAAAGTGATCTTGGTCGTCTGTGTCCAGTCGCCGAGTGCGGGCTGGAGCAGAACGTTCTGCGCGGTGTTCGTGTTGGTGGTCAGGTCACCCGTCTTCGGGGTGATGGTGAGCGAGTGCGGGTTCGACGTGAGGCTCCAGTCGGCCGGCGATTCGCGGACCCATTGCCACTGCGAGCCGAGTGTCGAACTGTTGAACTCGTCACCGGAGGGTTGTTTCGCAAAGTTGACCTTGTAGGTGGTGACGACGTCGTCCGGGCCCGTCGAGGTGATGGTGGCGACTCCCGGCACGGAGCTCGCCTGAGTGATCGCAACGTTGCCCGTCTGCGCGGCGGCGCTGATCTGCGGCACGCCGTCGTGGCCGTTGGGGACGACGAAGTCGTAGTTGGTCACGTCAGGGTTGAAGCCCTTGAGCGACTTTCCGTCTACCGACAGGCTTCCGAGCTCGGAGAGCACCCGCACGACGAACGACGTGGACGCGCTCTTGCCGTGGTAGGTCGCCGTGGCGGTGACAGTCGCCGCGCCGTTCGCAACCGTACGGATCGTGCCGTTGCCGTCGACGGCGACGACGTTCGGCCGGTTGCTGGAGTAGCTGAGCGTCATCCCGGCCGGGAGCGCCTTGCTCTGGCCCGGCGCGATCCAGCCGTAGAGGCTGTCGTCGTTCATCGCGACGGTCAGGCCCGGGTCGATCGTGACGCCCTCGGGGAACAGCAGCCGCTGCGAGATGCCACGTGCGTCATCGCTGTTCTGGATGCGCGGCTTCGCGGTGAGGACGCTCGGGGTCTGCGTCAGCGCGCCGCTGACGTTAATCGTGTCCTGCGCCTGGATGTCGCTGTCGGAGCTGGAGGTGCTGATCTGGATGCCGTACTCGCCCGGGTCGACCTCGAAGCGCTTGTCCGCCTCGTTGTAGAACGCCAGGTCGGAGATCTTGAGCGGCAGGCTGACGGTCTTGGTCTGCCCGGCCGCGAGCGACACCTTCTGGAAGCCTTCGAGCCGCTTGATCGGCCGGTCCAACGACGGGTCGGCGTTCGGTGTGTTCGCGTACATCTGCACGATCTCGTTGCCGTCGCGCGAGCCGGTGTTCTTGACGTCGACGCTCGCGTTGATCGTGTCGTCGGCACTCGGGTTTTGGTTGGAGATCTGCAGGTTCGAGAAGCTGAAGTTCGTGTAGGACAGGCCGTACCCGAACGGATAGGAGACGGGGCCGCCGTAGTACATGTAGGTGCGCCCGGCCAGTGAGTAGTCGTAGATACTCGGGATCTGGCTGACGTTCTGGTACCACGTTTCCGGCGTGCGGCCGCTCGGGTTGTACTTGCCGAGCAGCACATCCGCCAGCGCGTTGCCCTTGCGCATGCCGTTGAACGAGCTCCACAGGATAGCTGGAGTTGTCGACTCGAAGGAGGAGACGTCTTGGGGGCCGATCGTCTCCATCACGCCGATCGTGTTCGGGTTGGCCGCGGAGACCTGGCTGATCAGCTGTCCCTCTTGGCCGGGCAGTGCAAGCGACGTGCGGTCGCGGTCCTCGGTGCCAGTCGTCCCGTTCGACGCCGTGGAGTCCATGCCGGCGTACACCACGACGTAGTCGTAGTTCGCCGCCGCTGCGACAGCCGTGGGGTCGATCGTCGTGCAGCAGTTAGCGGCGTTCGTACCCGTGTCGGTGAACCCCTTCATGTAGTCGACCTGCGCCGACGGGTCGATCGCCTGGATCGCGGACTTGATACCTGCGTACGGCGTGACTTCGTTGGCCTGGCCGGCTGCGCTCTGGATCGACGAATAGCCGCCCATGTAGAAGTTCGAATTGTTGGCATAGGAGCCGAGTACGAGCACCTTGAACGGGCCGGTGGACGGCACCGACATCGGGAGCAGCTTGCCGGTCGAGCCGTCCTTGCGAGTGGTGGTCGCGTTCTTCAGGAGCACCAGCGACGCGTCAGCCGAACGCTGCGCCAGATCCAGGCGCGTGGACGTTTCGGTCGGCGCAGTCGCGTTGTTCCACGGGAAGACGCCGTACGACTTGTCGCGCGCAACCGCCTGCGTGAGCCACGGCACGGTGTTGTCCGGATCGAACTCGCCGAGCTTCATCCGGTTGGTGAACAGCCGAGTCGCCGACACGTCGATGTCGTTCTGCGTCATCAGCCCGGTCGGCGTGGTGATGTTCATGCCGACCGCGTTCTCCGCGCCACCGGCCGTCGTGGACGGCGCCGTCGGACCGCGGTAGTTGCCGATGCCGTTGTAGCCCGCGTTGCACTCGGCGTCCTCGCCTGATCCGAGCGTGTACGCGAACTGCTCGACCGGGCTTGCGATATGCCCCAGCCCGTCCGGCTGCCAATGATGGCGGGTGTTGACCTGGTTTACCGCGTCACAGTCACCGGTGAAGTAGCCCTGGAAACCGAAGGTCTCGCGCATAAGCGTGTCGTTCAGGTACGCGTTCGCTGCCGACGGCACACCGTTGATCTCGTTGTACGAGCTCATGACCGCGCCGTTCTGATCCGCCTGAACGATCTTGCGGAACGGCATCGTGTAATACTCGCGAATCGAGCGGTCGTCGGCGTTCGACGAGCCATTCAGCCGGCCGTTCGGGTCGCTGTTCGCGAAGCCCTCGGTGTTGTTCATCGCGTAGTGCTTGATCGTCGTCGTCGTCTTGTAGAAGCCGTTGCCGTCCGGCAGGAGCTGTCCGTTCTGGTTCTTGCCCTCCATGCCGTTGACGAACTGGCCGGCGACGTCAGCCTCGAGCAGCGGATCCTCGCCATACGACTCGTCGTTGCGACCCCAGCGCGGATCGCGGCCGAGGTTGATCGTCGGCGAGTAGAAGTCGAGGTCGAACTTGTTGTTGCGCACGATCTCGCGCGCCTCGTCGGACTCCGCCTGCGCGACCTGGTACGTGAGGGAGGGATCCCAGCTCGACGCGCGCGACAGGTCGATCGGATAGGAGGTCGTGTTCGTGAGCGTCACCGCATTGCCGGACGGGTTGAGCGACTCGGCGTTGATGCCGTGCAGGGCCTCGTTCCACCAGCCATAGGCGGGGATTCCCTCATACTCGGTCACGGACGTCGCCGCCGGGTGCGGCTGCGCCAGCGCGGTGGTGACTGTGGTGGGCGTGCCGAGGTCCAGGGCGGTCGCACCGCTCGCGTGTGCCAGCGACAGCGGCGCCGTCAGCGTGACTCCGGTACCGGTTGCTCCGCCTGTGCCGACCGTCTGGATGGTGCGTATCTCCTGGTTGGCTCCCGAGTCGATGCGGATCAGGTGACCGGCGGCCATGCCGAAGGTGAAATTGACCTTGATGTTTGTGTCGCCGGCGTTCGCCGCCGTCGCGAGCGATGCCGCGAAGGCGGCTGGCCCGCTGCCGACGGTCGCGACCGTCACCGACTCGGCGGTTCCGTTCGGGTCGAGGATGAGGGTGGCGCCGGGGACGATCCCCACCACCGAGTCCGTGTAGAACGCGGTGTCGCCCGCGTTCACCTGCACGGAAAGCGCGGTCTGCCCGGCGAAGACCGGCCGGAGCTTCGGATTCTGTACGGCGCTGATCGCGGGCGCCTGGCTCGACACGAGCTGGCTCGCGCGCTGTTCCGGCGTCAGCCGCGCGACGAGGTCGGCTGCGCGTTCGGCGAACGAGTAGGACGGATCCAGATAGATCGGCATCCCGGTCGCCGCCCGAGCCGCACTGGTGTGCTGCGCGGACAGTGGGACCGCAACACACAGGCCGACAATCGTGGAAACGATCCCGATACGTGCCAACAAGGGCCGCCAGCTCATCATTGGCCTCCTCGCACCGCAATGCCCGGAGTCAGGCACCGCCGGACGTTACGCGTGGCCATGATCCAAGTCAACGACTCAAACGGCGAGAGCCCGGCAGCTAATCATGAGGGCAGGACAAAACCTGCCGCGGCTCTAGTGACGGCGCCGACAGATATCGCCATCCTTGAACTAAGATCTGCGCTCATGGCAACCCTTGCCCCGCCGGTGCCGCATCCCCTGGGGCTGCGCGACCTGAACCGGCTGCGGGTGATCGAGTCGATCTACCGGAACCCGGGCTGCAGCCGAGCCGACATTGCCCGGCGCACCGGGCTTTCGCGAGGCACCGTGTCCACCGTTGCGGAAGAACTCGAGCGAGCCCACCTCATTCGCGAACACGATGCCCTCGACGAGACGCTGCGACCGCGTGGCACCGGCAGGCCGCCCACCCTGCTCTCCCTGGTGCCCGGCGCGGCGTTCGCGGTCGGCATCGACATCGGCCACCAGCACATCCGCGT
>JBPYES010000204.1:0-2724 GCA_051984825.1 Jatrophihabitantaceae bacterium | reverse complement strand
GCGGCTCGTTACGTCACGGCGGAAAAGCGCCTCATCGGAGGCGACTGGTATGACGCCTTCACCGTGCCGTCCGGGCAGTTGTGGCTGATTGTCGGCGACGTTGCCGGGCACGGTCTGCCCGCAGCGGTAATCATGGGCCGCGTCAAGAGTGCGCTGCGCGCCTACGCGCTGCGATGCGATACGCCGCAGGAGGCGCTGCAACAGACCGATCGCAAGGTACAACACTTCGAGGTCGGCGCCATGATCACGATCATCTGCGCGGTGTCGTCCCCGCCCTACGACCACTTCGAGATCTGCTCAGCCGGCCACCCACCACCCGTCATCGCGGCTCCGGGCCGGCGAGCCGAGTTCGTGCAGCTCCCGTCTGCGCCGCCTATCGGCGCGCTGCCCGACGTCAAACGCAGCGCCGCCTCTGTCGATGTGTCCGACGGAGCAACGCTCGTCCTTTACACCGACGGTCTCGTCGAGGACCGCGACCGGCCGATCGACGAGGGTTTCCAGAAACTTCGAGCCGCCGTACGCGCCGACGATCCCGCAATTGTCTGCCGCACCGTCATGCACGACCTTATCGGCAACCGCGCCGGCATCGACGACGTCGCTGTACTGGCAGTGCGTCGCGCACCATCTGCCATGCCACCCAGTAATTGACGATGGTGTCAGCGTTCCGCGTCGTGTGGCGATGAATAGACGCGCGATTGGGTACGACGACGTTACGACCTCATTCATACGACGCCGAGAAGGCGCCGGGTGAGGCGAACGTCAAGAGGAGAAACGGATGCGCGAACGCATTCGTCTGCCCACGGGCTGGTTGTCCCGCCATTACCTGCACCGGCGCAGCATTGAGCTCGGCGCGCTGGTGCTGCTGGCAGCCGTCTTGCAGATTTCCGCCGCGGTCGGGATGGCGTATGTGGCCGGTTTCTCGGAGGTCGCCTCTGCGCTCACCCGCATGTCTTGGCCGTGGCTCGTCGTATCGGCTGCAGCGATCGGGCTCTCGTTCGTCTGTTACTACTTTGCCTACCGCGGGATCTACGAGGTCGAGGGCGGCCCGCGGCTGGAGAAGCAGCAGCTGCGAGCAGTCGTGGCGGGCGGCTTCGGTGGCTTTCTCGCGCACGGCGGCTCGGCGCTGGACGACTACGCGCTGCGTGCAGCCGGCGCCGAGGAACGCGATGCCACCGTGCGGGTGTCCGCGCTTGCCGGGATGGAGCACGGTGTGCTCGCCATCCTCGGCACGGCAGCGGGCATCACGGTTTTGGCCTTGGGGCTGTCCAAGCCTCCGCTGGACTTCTCGATCTCCTGGTCGGTACTGCCGATACCCGGCTTCGCGATCGCGTTCTGGGCCGCCGAGCGGTACCGCGAGAACCTGCGCGATCGCGACGGCTGGCGCGGCAAGATGGGCGTCTTCCTCGACTCGATCCACCTGAACCGCCTGCTCTTCCTGCAGCCAGAAGATCACGGTCCAGCCGTTGCCGGCATGACGCTGTTCTGGCTCACGGACGCGTTTGCCATGTGGGCGGGCCTGGCCGCGTTCGGCTTCCACATGAACCCGGCGCCGATGTTCATCGGCTATGCGACGGGCATGGTCTTCACCTGCCGCACCGGCCCGCTCGGCGGGGCGGGCGTACTGATGGTCGTGCTGCCGGTGACCCTCTGGGTCAGCGGCGCGCCGCTCGCGGTCGCGGTAGTGGCGGTGTTCGCCTATCGCGTGCTGAGCTTGTGGCTTCCGATGCCGTTCGCGTTCGCCAGCCTGTCGACGTTGCGGCATATGGGGGAACCAGGCGCCGCGCATGCCGAGCAGGAAGCCGACGCTCCCGGCGAACCCGCCCTGCGCCGCACGCCGGCCTAGCCGACGCGCCGACCCTCCCCCGCGCGCTGCGACACATGGGATGCATGCTTGAGCACAAAGTGCGGATCGGAAGGGACATCTGACATTGCCTGAGTCAGCAGTTCATCGCGCATTGCCAGCCAGCGCGTCCGTCGTGATCATCGGCGGCGGCGTGATCGGTGCCAGCATCGCATTCCACCTCGCCGAGGCCGGTGTCCCGGACGTGCTGCTACTGGACCGTGCCGCACTGGGCTCCGGGTCTACCTCCAAGGCGGCCGGCGGCGTGCGAGCGCAGTTCTCGGACGAACTGAACATCCAACTTGGTGCGCGAAGCCTCGAGGCGTTCACTCGGTTCGGGACCCGCCCCGGGCAGGAAATCGACCTGCATCAGGTTGGCTACCTGTTCCTGCTGTCCGAGCCCGAGCATGTCACCGCCTTCGAACGGGACGTCGCGCTACAGAACGAACACGGCGTCACGAGCCGGATGATCGACGTCGGCGAGGCGAAGCAGCTTTCCCCACTCATCGATACCACCGGACTGCTCGCTGCGGCCTTTTCGCCCGATGATGGCCACTGCACGCCGGAGTCCGTAGTGCTCGGCTACGCGGTCGCGGCCCGCAGGCTGGGCGCAACGTTGCTGACCGGTGTGTCGGTAATCGGCCTGGAAACCAAAGGCGATCGGGTCAGGACCGTGGTGACGGACCAGGGTGAGGTCGCAGCGGGAACCGTGATCTGCGCAGCCGGCGCGTGGTCGAGCGAGGTCGGCGACATGGCTGGAGTCCGGCTGCCGGTAACCCCGCTGCGCCGCCAGGTTGTCTTCACCGAGCCGATGCCAAGCCTTCCTGCTGTTGTGCCGTTCACCATCGACTTCGCGTCGACCTTCTACTTCCATCGCGAAGGTC
>JBPYES010000203.1:0-4722 GCA_051984825.1 Jatrophihabitantaceae bacterium | reverse complement strand
TGCGCCAGGCCGGTGTCGACGGTGTCGGGCCGGTGCAGTTGCTCGGTGCACAGCTGCTCTGTGCAGTCGTCGCCGGGGCGATCGTTCTGGCGATGACGGCCACGATCGCCGTGGCGGCATGCTTCGTGCTGTTCGGGTTCTTCGGGCCGACCATCGTGCTGCAGCGGATGCGGCGGCGCCGGCAGGTCGCCCTGCGCGAGCTGTGGCCCGAAGCGGTCGACAACCTCGCCTCGGCCGTCCGCGCCGGCATGTCGCTGCCCGAGGGGCTGTCCGCGCTGGCCTTGCGCGGCCCCGAGGCACTGCGCCCGGCCTTCGCCCGGTTCAGCGCGGCATACCGCGCCAGCGGCCGGTTCGGCGAGTGCCTAGACGCATTGAAGGACGATCTGGCCGACCCGGTCGGCGACCGCGTCTGCGAGACGATGCGGGTCGCCCGCGAGGTCGGCGGCAGCGACCTGGGCACGGTGCTACGCACGCTGTCCGAGCTGCTGCGTTCTGATGCCCGTACGCGTGCCGAGCTGGAAACCCGGCAGGGCTGGGTGGTGAACGCGGCACGCCTCGCCGTCGCGGCCCCATGGATCGTGCTGCTGCTCCTCGGCACGCAGTCCACAACGTTGCAGGCGTACAACTCGACGGGCGGTGTCGTGCTGCTGGGCATCGGCGCAGCGGTGTGCCTGGTCGCGTATCGGGCCATGCTGCGCATCGGCAAGCTGCCTCAGGAGCGACGGGTGCTGCGATGACGTCACTCGTGCTCGGCGCGCTGCTCGGGCTGCTGTTCGCCGCCGGGGTGCTGCTCGCGATGCGAGCCGCTCCGCCGATGCGCCCGGTCCGCCTGGCCGACCGGGTGGCTCCGTACCTCGGCGACACCCCGCCGGCGTCCAAGTTGCTGGCGCGCCCTACGGCGACAGCGGTGCCGTTCGTAGTGGCACGGCGGCTGTTCGGGCCGGTGATCGGCGATGCGGTGGGCTTCCTCGACCGGGTGGTGGGCGGGTCGGTATCGGTACGCCGGCGTCTGGGCGGCTTAGGTTCCGGCGCCACCGTCGAAGAGTTCCGCATCGAGCAGGTCGTCTGGGGCGCGCTCGGCATGGTCGGCTGCGGACTGCTCGTCGTGCTGATCGGTGTCACCCGCGGCGGCGTCGACCCGGTGCTCGCCGCAGGCGCGGCGCTGGTGGGCCTGCTGGCCGGCGTGCTGTCACGCGACTGGTACCTCACCCGTCAGTTGCAGCGCCGGGAAGCGGCGATGCTGGCTGAGTTTCCGGTGGTCGCCGACCTTCTGGCGTTGGCTGTGGTGGCCGGCGAGGCGCCGGCTGACGCGCTGCTGCGGGTGTGCCGGCTCACCCGTGGCGAGCTTGCCCGCGATCTGGACGCGGCCCTCGCCCGTGCGCGGTCCGGCGCGCCGCTGACGTCGGCGCTCGCGGACCTCGCCGAGCGGACGACGCTCGAACCGTTCTCGCGCTTCGTGCAGGGCCTCGTCGTGGCTATCGAGCGGGGCACGCCACTCGCGCACGTGCTGCGGGCGCAGGCGGTGGACGTCCGCGAGGCGGGCAAGCGCGCGCTGCTGGAAGCCGGCGGGCGCAAGGAGATCTCGATGATGCTCCCGGTCGTGTTCATGCTCTTGCCGATCACGGTGCTGTTCGCGCTCTTTCCGGCGCTCGCGACGCTGGTATCGCTCACCAGGTAACGAAGGGAGGGGCCCCGCGATGGTGCCCTTGGACATGCTGGCCGCCTGGATGGCGGGTGCATTTGCGCGGGTGCAGGGACGCGATCCGGAGCGCGGCGATGTGCCGGGCTGGGTGATGGTGACCGTGATGACCGCCGGGCTGGTGGTCGTGATCTTCGCGGTATTCCGGGGGAAGGTCGTCGATGCGATCAGCAATGCGATCGACTCTGTCACGGGCAACACGAAGTAGCGTTGCGCGCCGCGAAGGCGGATCTGCAGTCGTCGAGTTCGTCATGATCGCCGTGCTGCTGATCTTTCTCGTGTTTGCGGTCTTGCAAGTGGCGATCTACCTGTACGTCCGCAACGTCGTGCAGGCGAGCGCTGCGGCCGGCGCCCGGTACGCGGCGAATCAGGGTGTCGACTACGCCGCGGGCGGCGGGCACGCGAGCGCACTGGTGCGCCAGGGTTCCAGTGCGACGATCGCCCGCGATCTGCCCTGCCGCGGCAGCCCGGACCGAGATGTCACCGGCCTGCCGCTCGCCGTGGTGCATTGCGGCGGTCACCTCAAGTCGATCTTCCTGCCGCTGGGGCGGGTGTTGTCGATCGACGTCACGGCGCGCGTGCTCAAAGAAGGGTGACCGTGAGCGCACGGGAGGCGGGCAACGCCGCGATCGAGTTCATCTTCGTGGCGCTGATGATTCTCGTGCCGATCGTGTACTTCGTCACGGCGGTCGCGTCGATCCAGCGCAGCAACATCGGCGTCGCGCAGGCGGCTCGTGAGGCAGGCCGAGCGTTTGCGACGGGCGAGTCGACGGCGGATGCGGTCGCGCGGGCCCGGGCGGCGGTTCGCCTCGCGCTCGCCGACCAGGGTCTGCCCGACGACGCCGACGTGCGGTTCGTGCCCGCAGGCGCGTCCTGCCGGTCCAGGTCGGTTACGCCGATGCTCGCGCCGGGCGCGGTCTTCGCGGTTTGCGTCTTGCGGCATGCCCAGCTGCCCGGTGTGCCGACGTTGATCGCGGGAGGCGGGATCACGACGATCGGGCGCTACCTCATTCACGTGGACGACTTCCGAACCACGCAGCCGTGATCGCGAGGCTGCGCGAGGATCGGGGTTCGGTGATCCCGCTCATCCTGGGCTGCTGGTTGCTCGTCATGCTGGTCGCCGCCGGATATGTCGCGGCGACCGACGCGTTCGCCAAGCGGGTCGACCTGCAGGACGTGTGCGATGGCGCGGCGGTCGCCGCGGCCAGCTCCGTCGACTTCGCGAGCGGGCGGGACGTGGGCGGGGGAGAGCGCAACGGCTACTTGCAACTCGCAGACGTCCAGTCCGCCGTAAACGCGTACCTGGCGCGCGACCCCTGGCGCTCCGTCATCCGGCTCACGGCCGCGCTCAACGACGATCGCACCGAGGTCACCGTGTCCTGCCGGCGGCGTTCGAAGATCGCCTTCGGGTGGCTGTTCGGCAAGCCCGACGGCGTCGTGGCGACGGTGACCTCGTCGGCGCGCTCCGGAGTCATCGACGGGTGAGTCGGGGACCTCCTGCATCACGGCAATCGGAGCATATACGTGGTATGTGTTGTGTATGCAAGTTCGCAGTGTCGCAAGTTCGACTGGACAGTTACCGAGCGCATCTGGGAATCTGCCTGAATGGGGCTGAACTCAACGTCCGCCGTGATCCTCGGTGTGCTGCACGATGGCCCGGCAACGGGCGGCGAGATCGTTGCAGCAGCGTCGCGACGGCTGACGGCTCAGGGCGGGGTCACGCGTAGTCAGGTCTACCGCGAGCTGCCAGGGCTTGCGCAGGCCGGCTACATCAAGGCAGGCAAGGAAGGTGCGCGGGCCAGCCATCCGTATTCCCTTAATGCGGCAGGGCGAAAGGCGTTTGCCCAGTGGGCGTCCGTGCGCAACGGCACTGACTCGGTTCGCAGCCAGGCTGTGCTTCGCCTCGGTTTCGGCAAGCACCTGTCGACTCGGCTGCGCCGCGAGATCGTCGAGTCAGCGAGGCAGGAGCATGAGGCCGCACTCGCCGCGCACAAGAGGGAGGCCGCCGAGCTGAAGAAGGCCGGTGACACGTACGGTGCTGTCGCCGTCGAGTTCGCCGTCGCATACGAGCGCGCGCTGATCCGTTGGCTCGACTCCGTTCCGACGACCTAGCCGTCCAGCGGCTGCGCGAGCTGTGCCTTGCCCTGCCCGAAGTCACCGAGCGGGCGACCCACGGCGAGCCGGGCTTCTTCGTCCGCGACAAGAAGCTGTTCGCGATGCTGGACGACCACCACCACGGCGCCGAGCACCTTGGCGTCTGGTGCGCCGCGCCCGCCGGGGCGCAGGAGGCGCATGTCGCGGACGATCCGCACCGCTACTACCGGCCGCCGTACGTCGGGCACCGCGGCTGGCTGGGAGTGCGCATCGACCGTGAGCCCGACTGGGCGAGATCGCCGAGATCGTGCGGGACGCCTACCTGCAGGTCGCGCCCAAGGCGCTATGCGCGCGCCTCGACGAAACCAGCACGTGACCGCCCCAGAAGGTACCGTGATCGGACGTGACCGACGTCCCCACTGAGCTCAAAGAGCTCTCCACCACGATGGCCAGCATCGAGGCCGTACTCGACCTGGGCAAGCTCCACGCCGAGGCGACGGCGCTCGAGAAGCAAGCCTCGGCGCCCGACCTGTGGGACGACCCGGAGAAGGCACAGCAGGTGACGAGCCGGCTGTCCGCGGTGCAGGGGGAAATACGGCGGACCGAGGACCTCAGGCGGCGCCTGGACGACGCACAGGTGCTGTGGGACCTGGCAGATGACGCCGGAGACGACGCGGAGAAGGCCGAGGCGGCATCTGAGGTCGCGTCATTGCGCAAGAGCATCGACGAACTCGAGGTCCGCACGCTCCTTTCCGGCGAGTACGACGCCCGCGAGGCGCTCGTCACGATCCGATCCGAGGCTGGCGGCGTCGACGCGGCCGACTGGGCGGAGATGCTGCTGCGCATGTACCTGCGCTGGGCGGAGCGGCACGGTTACCCGGTCGAGGTGCTCGATACGTCCTACGCCGAGGAAGCGGGCATCAAGTCCG
>JBPYES010000202.1:0-5132 GCA_051984825.1 Jatrophihabitantaceae bacterium | reverse complement strand
AATTGGCCGCGCCGCCGCCCAGGCCCGGTTACTAGGATGACCGACTATGGCGTTCACGGTGCAGCGCAATCCCCATCCGGCATCGGCGGAACAGCGTGCCGCCAGCCTCGCCGACCCGGGGTTCGGGCGTTACCTCACGGACCACATGGTGCGTATCGACTGGACCGCGGCGGACGGCTGGGGCGAAGGCGCGGTTCTGCCCTACGGGCCGCTCAGCCTCGACCCCGCCACCGTGGTACTGCACTACGGCCAGGAGATCTTCGAAGGGCTCAAGGCGTACCGCCAGCCCGACGGGTCGATCGCGTCGTTCCGCCCGGATGCCAATGCCGAGCGGTTCCAGCGCTCCGCGCGCCGCATGGGCATGGCTGAGCTGCCGACCGAGCTGTTCCTTGAGTCGCTGCGTGCGCTCGTCGACGTGGACCGGGAGTGGGCGCCCGCCGGGGGCGAGCAGTCGCTGTATCTGCGTCCCTTCATGGTCGCGACGGAGATCGGCCTCGGCGTTCGGCCGTCCAACTCGTACTGCTACCTGCTGATCGCCTCACCCGCCGGCGCCTACTTCCCGCGTGGCCTGGAGCCGGTGCGCGTGTGGCTTTCGACGGAGTACACCCGGGCGGCGCCCGGCGGCACCGGCGAGGCGAAGACGGGCGGCAACTACGCCGCATCCCTCGTCGCGCAGGCACAGGCCGCCCAGAAGGGCTGCGACCAGGTCGTCTGGCTCGACGCGCTCGAGCACCGCTGGGTCGAGGAGATGGGCACGAACAATCTCTACTTCGTGTACGGCAGCGGCCCGTCCGCCCGGATCATGACGCCGGCTCTCACCGGCACGCTGCTGCCCGGCGTTGTGCGCGACTCGCTGCTCACCGTCGCCAAGGACCTCGGCTACTCGGTCGACGAGGGCCGCATCTCCACCGACGAGTGGCAGGCCGAATGCGCATCCGGCGGCATCACCGAGGTGTTCGGGTGCGGCACGGCGGCGGTGATCACGCCGATCGGCGAGGTGCGCAGTGCCGCGGCCGACTGGACCGTCGCCGACGGCCGGCCCGGCCCGATCAGCATGCAGCTGCGCAAGGCGCTGCTCGACGTGCAGACCGGGCAGGCTCCCGACGCGCACGGCTGGATGCACAAGCTCGTCTGACCGTCCCATGGACATTAGCGAGCACCTCGGCCAACTCGAGCGTGACGGTGCTCGGCTGGCCGACGCGGCCACCGATCTGGACGCGGGGGTGCCGCCGTGTCCACAGTGGACGGTCCGCGACCTGGTGACGCACCTCGGCGGCGTGCACCGATGGGCAACCTCGATCGTGCGCGACCGCCTCGACCACGATCCTGCGCCGCGCGAGGACGAGCTGGCCACGCCTGGAGATCGTGACGTCATCGATTGGTTCCGCGAGGGGCATGCAGCGTTGCTAGCTGCTTTGCGCGGCGCCGACCCCGACCTGCGCTGCTACACGTTCTTCGCGGCGCCGTCGCCGCTCGCGTTCTGGGCGCGCCGCCAAGCACACGAGACGGCGATCCATCGCGCAGATGCCGAGTCGGCCGGCGGCGCAATCACCCCGTTTCCGACGGACTTCGCCGCCGACGGCATCGCCGAGCTGCTCACCGGGTTCGCGGCTCGGCGGCGCTCGTTCTCCCGTGTCGAGCGGCCCCGGACGCTGGCGCTACGTCCCTCCGACGCCGAGGGCTGGACGATCACGCTGGCGCCGGACGGCGTCCACTCGACGCCTGGCAGCGGCCCGGCCGAGGCGAGCACCATCGGCACCGCCTCGGACCTGTACCTCTGGGTGTGGAACCGTCCTGGCGCCGTAGTCATGGACGGCGACCAGGAGGTCACCGCACTGTGGCATCACGTGCGAGTGCGCTGGTGACTACTGCTCGCCCAGGTGGCTGACGACCGTCTCGGTGATGTCGCCGAGGGCCTTGATCTGCGCCGGCGACAGCACGTCGATGATGTGCCGGCGCACCGACTCCACGTGGAGCGGCGCCGCTTTCTCGAGCGCGCGCAGCCCCTGCTTGGTGAGCACGACGACCGAGCCGCGCGCGTCCGACTCACATTCCTCGCGCCGTACCAGGCCGCGCTGCTCCATGCGGCTGATGTGATGCGACAGCCGGCTTTGCGACCACAACATCCGGGCGGCAAGCTCGCTGAGCCGGCCGCGGTGATCGGGGGCCGACGAGAGATTCGACAACACGTCGTAGTCCGCCTCGGACAGCCCCGAATCGCGGGCCAGGTCGCGGTTCACCGCGGCGTTGAGCAGCAGGAACATGCGGCGGTATCCCAGCCAGGCTCGCATCTCCGCATCGTTCAGCCACTGCGTCATACCGTCGAGCCTAGCGTTACTTGACATGTCAGGTAGATTGATGACATGTCAAGTAGGCTGCTGAAGCTGTACGGCGGGCTGGTGCTGTTCGGCGTCAGCATGGCGCTGATGCTGCGCGCCCGGCTCGGCCTCGATTCGTGGGACGTGCTGCATCAAGGAATCTCGCAGCGCACCGGCCTTCAGTTCGGCTGGGTAGTCATCGCCGTCGGCGCGCTGGTGCTCCTGGCGTGGGTGCCGTTGCGGCAACGTCCGGGCCTCGGGACGGTCAGCAACGTGATCGTCGTGGGGCTCGCTGTCGATGCCGCCCTTGACGTCCTGCCCGCGCCGTCGCCGATGTGGGCACGTGTCGCATTTCTGGTGGTGGGCATCGTCGCGAACGGCGTCGCCACCGGGCTATACATCGGCGCCGGCTTCGGCCCGGGACCGCGCGACGGGCTGATGACTGCGCTGGCCGCGCGGGGCCACTCGATACGCGTAGTGCGTACCTCGATCGAGCTGACCGTTCTCGGCGCCGGTTGGCTACTCGGCGGGTCGGTCGGCGTCGGCACTGTGGCATATGCGTTGGCGATCGGCCCGCTCGCGCACTATTTCATCCCGCGCTTTTCCGGTCGCCCTATGACGTCGGCCAGCGCCGGAAGTTCAGGTACGACCGGCTCGGCGTCGGCCCCCGCTGGCCCTGGTACCGGGAACCAGCAGCCGCCGACCCGTACGGATTGCGTGCCGCACTCGACAGCCGGAACAAGCACAGCTGGCCGATCTTCATCCCCGGCCAAAGCATGATCGGCAAGTTCGCGACGTTCGACAGTTCCAGCGTGAGGTGACCGGTGAAGCCGGGGTCGATGAATCCAGCCGTCGAATGAGTCAGCAACCCGAGCCGGCCGAGTGAGCTCTTGCCCTCCAGCCGGCCCGCCAGGTCGTCGGGCAACGTGACGATCTCTAGCGTCGAGCCCAGCACGAACTCGCCGGGATGCAGCACGAACGGATCGTCGCCCTTGGGCTCGATGAGCGTCGTCAGCTCGTCCTGTTGCAGACCCGGGTCGATGTGCGTGTATTGGGTGTTGTTGAACACCCGGAAGTAGCGGTCCAGCCGTACGTCCAGACTGGACGGCTGGAGGAGTTCAGCGTCCCACGGATCGACGACGAGCCGGCCGGACTCCACCGCCGCGATGATGTCGCGGTCGCTCAGCAGCATGACAGCACAGGCTAGTCGGGGGGCGCGTCGAGCCAGCCGGAGCGCACGGCCTGCACACCGAGTTGGAAGCGGCTGTTCACGCCGGCGCGTGCCTGCAGCCGTTCCAGATAGCGGAAGAACGTGCGGCGGCTGATGCGTAGCGTCCGGATGATTGTCTCGTCGGCGACGCCGGCGGAGAGCAGGGCGAGCAGCCGCTGTTCGATCGGCTCGAGCCGGCTGCCCGCCTCGCCGGACGGCATGATCGGCAATGCGGCGCGCCACGCCAGCTCGAACAGCCCGACCAGCGCGGACAGCAGGCTGCTTGGCTGCACGATGAGCAGTGCCCGGTTTGCCGCCGCCTCCCCGATCGGCAACGCGACGAGCGCCATGGTGTCATCGACGATGCTCAGCTTGACCGGCACGTCGTGCATCACCCGCGCCTGTTCACCGGCCTTCATGCACGGCAGCACGTTGCCGTCGAGGTAACCCTCTTGTTCCAGCGACGATTGCGAGTAAACGACGCGGTAGCGGATCCCCCGCGCGAGGTTGTCCAGCTCGGTGTCGTTGCCGGTGCTCGGCATGTAGTACGGCGGTGAGTCGAGGCGGCGTATCTCGTGGTGCACGTTGCGTTCGGCCTGCTCGACACGTTCGAGCATTGCCGGGCCGGTGACGACGTCGACGAGGTGATCGGTCGCGGGCGAGAGGCGGGTACGCCGGAAGTCGGCGTACGCGTTGAGGGTCGCCACCATCGCGGCATGCATCTCGGACTCACGGCGCGCGGTCAGCACCTTCAGCCCCGCATCGGGAGCAACCGGTGCGTAGCGCTCGTCGGCTGCGCTGGTGCGCCCGACCAGGCCGGCGTCGATCAGCTCGGTCAGCGCCTTGTGCACTTCGTCTGCGGGCAGGACAGACCTGTCGGCCAGTTCGTCCAAGCCCGCGGCACCGCCGTCGAGCAGCACGCGATACACCTGCGCGGCCTCGTCGTTCAGCCCGAGCAAGTTCAGATGACTCGGAAGATCATCTGCGTGCATTGCACCACCCCAACAGCAATCCTGACTGACTCCATCTAAGCCTTCAGATCGCCGGCTTGTCGCCCTAAGGGTCGCCCGATGGCCGCATGTTGCCGAACTGTGTCGTTGGCGTCCCGGTGCCACTCATCGAGCGGTACACGCGGCCAGTGCGGCCACGCTCGTGTCAGTGGCACGTCCGAGGGTGCACGTCCGATTTGGTGACGTGTAGAACGGAGTAGTCGCGGGTACTGTCCGCCCGGCATCCGCGTCACGCTCGGCCGAGTCGGCGGTTCCCCCAGACCGCCACTGCACGAGGGGCAGGTACTCCGGTGCCTGCCCCTCCTGTGCTGCAGCGCCGGCCCGCGCAGCCTGTAGCATGACGCGCGTTCGCGGGTGTAGTTCAATGGCAGAACTTCAGCTTCCCAAGCTGACGGTGCGGGTTCGATTCCCGTCACCCGCTCCAACGAGAAGTCCCTTGTGTGGCGGGGAAAGCGCCGGGTGCGCATTGGATCAGCAATCGTCCAAGTCGGCCGGCGTGCCCGCCACGTGCCCGTTAGTCGACGCCAGCGGCACATCGTGGAGCCGGTTGAGCGAGTCAGCGACGATCCGATCGCGCTGCGACGTGGTGTGCAG
>JBPYES010000201.1:0-2418 GCA_051984825.1 Jatrophihabitantaceae bacterium | reverse complement strand
CCGCACCCGGCCGATCTCGTTGAGCGTCAACTCCCGCGCCGACTCGTCCCGGTGCAGCGTGTTCACGTCCAGCCGGTACTGCAGCCCGCGCACGATCGCCCGCGCCGCCCGGGTGGTGTGCTTGATCGCGTACTTGGCGCCGACGGTCAGCGGGCGCGTCTCGTCCATCCAGCAGATCATCGCCTCGATGTCCTGGGCGACCGCCGGCCGGTTGTTGGGCCGGCAGATCAGGTCGCCCCGGGACACGTCGAGTTCGTCGGTCAGCCGGATCGTCACCGACATCGGCGGGTACGCCTCGTCGACCGGCCCGTCGGCGGTGTCGATGCCGGCGATGGTCGAGGTGAACCCGCTGGGCAGCACCATCACCTCGTCGCCCGGTTTGAGCACGCCGCTGGCCACCTGCCCGGCGTACCCGCGGTAGTCCGACACCACCGTCGACTGTGGACGGATCACGTGCTGCACCGGGAACCGGACGTCGACCAGGTTACGGTCGCTCGCGATGTGTACGTGCTCCAGGTGGTGCAGCAGCGACGGCCCCTCGTACCACGGCATGTTGGCCGAGCGGGAGACGATGTTGTCGCCTTTCAGCGCCGAGATCGGCACCACGGCCAGGTCGGGCGCCTCCAGCTTCGCCGCGAAGGAGGTGAACTCGTCGGCGATCTTCTCGAAGACCTCCTGCGAGTAGTCCACCAGGTCCATCTTGTTGACGCACAGCACCAGGTGCGGCACCCGCAGCAGCGAGCACAGGAACGCGTGCCGGCGGGACTGCTCCAGGATCCCCTTACGGGCATCCACCAGGATCAACGCCAGGTCGGCCGTCGAGGCCCCGGTGACCATGTTCCGGGTGTACTGGATGTGCCCGGGCGTGTCGGCGATGATGAACTTCCGCCGGGGCGTGGCGAAGTACCGGTACGCGACGTCGATCGTGATGCCCTGCTCGCGCTCGGCACGCAGCCCGTCGGTGAGTAGCGCCAGGTCCGGGCCGTCGTGCCCGCGTTCGTGGCTGGTCCGCTCCACGGCGGACAGCTGATCTTCGAAGATGGCCTTGGAGTCGTAGAGCAGTCGCCCGATGAGGGTCGACTTGCCATCGTCCACACTGCCCGCAGTCGCGATGCGCAGCAGCTGCGACATCACATCACCCCTGCGGGGCTGTCCGTGTGTCGTCGCGTTATCGCGACACGACGCACGGACAACGTGGGAGCAGAAGACATCAGAAGTAGCCCTCCTTCTTGCGGTCCTCCATGCCAGCCTCGGAGATCCGGTCGTCGGCGCGCGTGGCGCCCCGCTCGGTGAGCCGCGCTGCCGCGACCTCGGCGACCACGGCGTCGGGCGTGTCTGCGGTCGACTCGACGCAGCCGGTGCACGTGGCATCGCCGATGGTTCGGAACCGCACCACGGACTCGAACGGGATTTCGCTCTCGAGGCGCTGCAGGAACCGTGTGTCGGCGAGCAGCATCCCGTCCCGCTCGATCACGTGGCGCTTGTGCGCGTAGTACAGCGACGGCAACTCGATGCCGTTGTCGCGGATGTAGGACCAGATGTCGAGCTCCGTCCAGTTCGACAGCGGGAAGACGCGGATGTTCTCGCCCTTGCGGTGCCGGCCGTTGTAGAGGCTCCACAGCTCCGGTCGCTGGTTTCGCGGATCCCACTGGCCGAACTCGTCGCGGAAGCTGAACACGCGTTCCTTGGCACGCGCCTTCTCCTCGTCGCGGCGGGCCCCGCCGAACACCGCGCCGAACCGGTTCTCGGCAATAGCCCGAAGCAGAGTCGTCGTCTGGAGCCGGTTGCGGCTCGCGCCCAGGCCGGTGTCCTCCACGACCCGTCCGGCATCGATGTCGTCCTGGACGTGGGCGACGATCAGCCGCACTCCGAGCTGCTCGACGGTGCGGTCGCGGAACTCGATCACTTCGTCGAAGTTGTGCCCGGTATCGACGTGCATGACCGGAAACGGGATCGGCGCCGGCCAGAACGCCTTCGCCGCCGCGTGCAGCATCACGACGGAGTCCTTGCCGCCGGAGAAGAGCAGCGCCGGGCGTTCGATCGTGGCGGCAACCTCACGGAAGATATGGACGGCCTCGGCTTCGAGCTTGTCGAGATGGGACAGCTCGTACGTCGCGGTCATACTCGTCCTCGTCTGTCGGGGATGTCGGCACGGGCTGGCGGAGCGTCCGAATAGCCTAAGCGACGTGCAGGCCGCAATCTTCCTCGAGCAGGCGCTGGCGCCAGTGCCGGGGGGCACCGGGCGGTACTCGGTCGAGCTCGCCGCAGCCCTGGCACGTACCGCAAACCCGGGCGATTCCGTCACTTCCTGGACAGCATGGCACGGCGACACGGCGCCTGCCGTCGTGGCGGGCGTCACGGGACCGCGCCGGCTGCCGGTCCCGCGGCGCGCGCTGGCCGAAGGTTGGCGCTACGGCG
>JBPYES010000200.1:0-10405 GCA_051984825.1 Jatrophihabitantaceae bacterium | reverse complement strand
CGGCGGCCCGCCATCAGCGAGTACGTCCAGGCGCGTTCCATGTCGCCGGCGTGGAAGAAGTGCATCGAGAGCCGCTCGCAGACCTCATCCATGTCCGGTGCGGTCGACTCGATGACCCGCCCCGCGTAGGCATGCATGCGCCGCCGGAGGCGATACGGGAGCCCCGCGTAGGCCGCGTCGCGAATCAGGGCGTGGCGGAAGCGCCACATGCCCTCACCGTCCGGGTGGACGAACTCGCCGAGCCGGTGCAGATCAGCGGCGACCGGGCTGGCACTAGCAGCGAGCATGTCGCGAAGCAGCGCCTCGGAGAAGCGGACACCAAGAACGGCCGCGTAGCGCAGCACCGTCCGGTCGCTCGGGTCGAGGCGGTCGACCTCGGCGGTGAGGACGGCCTCGATCGAGTCGGGGAGGTCGGCCTCGCTTCCTGATCGCAGGGCAGCCGTCACCAGTGCGCGCAGGAATAGGGGATTGCCTGCCGCCTTGGAGACGATCGCGTGTATCGCGTGGGCGCTGAGTGGTGCGGCGTGAGTCGCCACGTTCAGCAGGTTCAGCGCGTTGGCCGAGTCGATGGGCGCTAGTGGGAGCCGGTGATAGTGGGTCGCGCCACCTGCGGGCACGAAGCCTGTCGCCATGTCGCGCCGCGTCGCCAGCACGACCCACGGCCGGTCGTCCAGATCGGCAGCGACGGCGCGAAGCAGTTCGGCCGACGCGTCGTCCATCAACTGGGTGTTCTCGAACACGAGCAGCGTGGGCGACGGCAGCACCGCCTGCAGGAATTCGACGAGCACCTCGGATATCCGCGCGCGGAGAAACCGCTCGTCGAGATCGTTCGTCTCGTTCGTCGCGCCGACGTCGACGTCGAGAACGATCCCGAGCAACGGCAGCCACGGCAGCAGGTGCGGCGCGTTCGTGCTGACGCGGTCCCGAAGCCGCTGCGCGGTCGCCTCGTCGCTGGTCGCAGCGCCGACGCCGAGGGGCTCGCGCAGCAGCGTCCGGAACGGGACGTACGGCGTCTTCGAGTCGTACGAGCTGCTCGGCCCGGTGACCACTACCATGTCGGCGGCGTCCTGCACGACCTCCTGGACCAGCCGGGACTTGCCCATGCCGGGCTCGCCGATCACTTCGACGAGCGAACCTCGCTGGGCCCGCGCGGCGTCGAGTGCCCGGCGCAGCGTGGCCATCTCGGAATCACGTCCGACGAACGTGTTATCGGCGAAGGCCGCCTCGGCAATTTCCCCCACTGGTGGCCCGATCGAGACGGCCTGGATCGGCTGCGCCTTGCCCTTCACCATGAAGGGATCGATGTCTTGCGTCAGGAATGCCGTGCGCGAACGCGACGTCACCTCCCGGGTGGCCAGTACCTCGCCGGTCCCGGCATGGGCCATGACGCGAGCGGCCACATTCACTGCGTCGCCCTTGATCGAGTACGTCCGTCGCACGGCCGGGCCGAAGTCGCCGGCGAACACACGCCCATGGTTGACCCCGGCACGCAACGGCAGCCGGCCGCGGCGCTCCACGGCGCGTTGCACCGCGCGCAATAGCCGGTCGTCGTCGTTACCGCCACTGCGCGGGGCGCCCGCCGCGAGCATGATCTTGCCGCCATCGCGGTTGATGTCGCTCTCGAGGAAGGAGACGCCATACGCAGCACAGGCGTCCTGGACGTTGCGCACACACTCGTCGAGGGCCTCGACACCAGCGTCCGGCCCACCCGTCGAGATCACCGCATCGGTATGGGAGAACTGGATGAACGCCACCGCGACCTGGCGGTGTTCGGATTCGCCCGCGGCCGCCAGCAGGTGGGTACGCACCGGCGGTGACAGGAGTTGGCGAACGTCGATCGCTTGATCCGCGCCGCCGGCCACCTCGAGGTCCGGCAGCAGTGGTGCCGACCGCAGCACTCGCCCGGAGCCGAGCTCCATACCGAGCGAGGACGGGTGCAGCAACGCGGCGGTCGCATTGCTGACCACGATTTGCCCGGCGGCAGCGAGCGATTCCATTTCGGCGGTGATGCTCGCCGACGGCCCGCACACCATCAGTTCGCGATGCAGCGCCGGGTCGCCGATCAGGAAGAAGTGGAACTGGCCGCTGTGGATGCCGACCGACATCCGCAGCGTGACCTGCCCCGCAGAGGAGCTGGTGCGCCCGACGCTGCGCAGCACGGTGCGCATCCGGTGTGCGGCGTGTACCGCGTGTGCGGCATGGTCCGAGCCACGAAAGAGCAGCAGGATCGCATCGCCGCCCCACTTGATCAGGTCGGCGCCGTCGGGGCGGGCGGCTTCGAACAGCGCGGCGAACGTCCCATCCAGGATGTCGCTCATCTCCTCCGCGCCGACCTTTCCCTTGCGGGACAATCTTTCGGTCAGCGCGGTGAATCCCGAGATGTCGGCCAGCGCCATCGTCGCGTCCAGCGCGAGGTGGGACAGCTCCGCACGGTCGGACAGCCACTCCGCGGCAAGCCGGGGAACATAGACCTGCAGCGGACGCGCCGTGCGATCCGCCTCGCCCAGAACGCCGATCATTGGTTTGTGGCCGCCAGCCGCTCGTCAGCAAGTTGTTCCGCAGCCTGAGCGCTGACCCGATCACCCGTTACCGCAGCCAGGAAATCGGCCCGGGCCAGCGCTACGGTGTGCAGCGCCTCGGCGGCCGTTACCGTCGCGGTACGCGGCACGTCGCGCAGCAGGGCGATCTCACCGAAGCAATCGCCATGCTCCAGGTAGCGGACAGCTTTCCCGTCCACGGTGACGCGCGCACGCCCGCTGACGACGATGTAGAAGCGATCGCCGAGCTCGCCCTCCCGCATGACCGTCTCACCGGGCTGGTACTCGCGGTGTTCGAGCACAGTCGCCAACTGGTCGACTGTCGCCACCGGCAGTGGGGCGAACATCGGCAGGCCGCGGAGCAACGCGATCTCCGGTCCCGGCACGGGAATTGTGCGATCAATCTGCATATAGCGCGGGAGGTATGAGAGCGCGAGGACCGCAAGCGTGGCGCCGATCGCGATCAGAGCGCCGTGCGGGCCTAGCCAGTCCGAGATCGCCGGTGCCGCCGCCGAGCCCGCGCTCATGCCGGCGAAGACCACGATCTCGAATGCGCCCAACCCGGGCGCTGCTTTCCGGTTGCCGAGCAGGCGCGGTAGCAAGGTGAACGCGCTTGCATCCTCGACGGCATTGCCGAGACCGACGATGACCAGCGCCAGATAGGCCACGGCCACCGTCGAGGTCGCGCCGAGCACCACGAGCGGCAGGCCCCAGAGGGCCACGCCCAGCACGAACAACCGTCCCAGGCGGGAAAGGCGCGCCAGCCTGGCCGCGAGGGCGCCGCCGATGAGCCCCCCGGCGCCGATCGCCGCGTTCAACCAGCCCACGGCGCCGTTGCCGAGCGACAGCACGTCCAACGCGACGACGACGAGGAGCACGAGCAAGGCGCCACGCACGAATGTCTGCGCGAAGCCGAGCACGACATAGCCCGCGGGGCGCGCGATCCGAAGAAGCGCTGTTGCGCCGTCGGCGACATCGCGAACCACACCTCGCGATGTCGCCCTACGTGCGTCCTGTGCCAGCGCCGGAACCTGCACGCGCCGGAGCGCGAGGTATGCGGTGCCGAGAAATGCCGCCGAGATCGCGAGCGTGGTGCCCGCGCCGGAGATCGCGAGGACTACGCCCGCGAGAGCCGGCCCCACGAGTGCGGCCGTGTTCTCGGACATCGTCGCGGCGGCGTTGGCCGCGGTCAGTTCCGCCGGTGTGCGCGCGAGCCACGGCAAGGCGGTGGCCTGCGCGGGCCGGAACGTCGCTTCCATCGACGCGGATATCGCCGCGAGCGTCAGGACGATCGCAGGTGACAGGTGCAACGCGATCGCCGCACCGGCAAGGGCGAGGAGCGCCGCGCGGGCCGCGCTTGTGACGCGCAGCAGCCGGTCCACAGGCACCCGGTCGGTCAGGCCCAGCAACGCCGGCGTGACGATGGCTCCCGGCGCTGCCCGGGCGACACCGTAGATTGCGACGAGCGTCGCGCCGCCCTCGTCGAAGGCATATACGAACAGGGCAATGGTCGATGCGAAGTAGCCGACCAAGCACAGGCCCCAGGCCAGTTCAAGACGTCGCACGTCCGGCAGCCGCAGCACGTCGCGCAGTGCGCCCCACTGATCGGCTCCCGCGCCGGACCGGCGCGCCCGTCGCAGCCCCCTCATGGCATCCGCCCCTGCCGGTCACGGCCGTTCCTCGTCGTGCAGCGCCACCCCGACCGGACCTCGTCTCGCAGTTCCCTCGGTCCTGGCGTCGAGCATCGCACCCACGCCGCGACGACACCAGCCGGGACTGATCCCTCGGAGAAGTCAGACGGTCCCTCAGCGCAATTGGCCCGCCACGAGGAAAGCGCCAAGATGACGATCTCCGGCTCGACCGGATCCGCGGAAAGCGTCGCGCCGATCTCGCCCGCCGATCGCTCGTGGCTATACACTCCGCCGATGGCGCTCGGAATGCGCAAGGACCTCAAGATCGCGCTGATCAAGAACGTTCCGCTATTCGCGTCGCTCACGAAGGCGCAGCTCGCGCAGGTCGCATCGATCGCGGACGAGGTTGCCCTTCCGGAGGGGAAGGAGCTCACCCGCCAGGGCGACCGCGGCCGGGAGTTCTTCGTCCTCCTCGACGGCGAAGCGGACGTCCGCCGTAACGGCAGGAAGCTCGGGACCATGCGGTCCGGCGACTTCTTCGGCGAGCTGGCGCTGCTCACGGACCGGCCTCGCACCGCAACCGTCGCGGTGACCACTCCGGTGCGCGTGCTCGTGATCAAGGACACCGACTTTCGCTCGGTGCTGCTGCGCACGCCGCAGATCGCGCTGAAAGTAATGGAGGCTGTCGCCCGGCGTCTGCCGCAGACCGCAAACTAGTCACGGCGCGTTCGACGGTAGGCGCAAGAACCGATCAGTTCCTGAACAGTGCGCTGTAGGCGTTCAACGCCGGCTGGCCGCCGAGGTGGGCGTAGAGCACGGTGGAGTCCGCGTCGATCGCGCCGCCGCGGATCAGGTCGATCAGCGCCGCCATTGACTTGCCTTCGTACACCGGGTCGAGGATCACGCCTTCGAGGTTGCCGGTCAGCCGGATAGCGTCCAGCGTCGAGGCGACAGGGATGCCGTAATAGTCACCGGCCCAGCCTTCCAGGACCGTGATCTCGTCCTCGCGCAGCTCGCGACCCAACCCGATCAGGTCGGCCGTGTTGCGTGCGATCTTTTCCACCTGGGCGCGCGTCTCGTCGATCGTCGCCGACGCGTCGATGCCCAGGACCCGGCGGGGCCGGTCCTGCCCGGCGAAGCCCGCGATCATCCCCGCCTGCGTAGAGCCGGTGACGGCACAGACGATGATCGTGTCGAAGAAGACGCCCAGTTGCTGCTCCTGCTGCTGCACCTCATAGGCCCAGTTCGCGAATCCCAGCCCGCCCAGGCGGTGATCAGACGCACCGGCCGGGATGGCATACGGGACACCACCCTCGGCGCGGATCTGCTCGAGTGCGTTCTCCCAGCTCTGCTTGAAGCCGATCCCGAACCCGGCCTCGACGAGTTCGACGTCGGCACCCATGATCCGCGACAACAGGATGTTGCCGACCCGGTCGTATACCGCGTCCGGCCACTCCACCCAGCTCTCCTGCACCAGCCGCGCCTTGAGCCCAGCTTTGGCCGCGACGGCAGCGACCTGCCGGGTGTGGTTGGACTGCACCCCGCCGATGGACACCAGGTGCGTCGCGCCCCGCGCGAGGGCATCCGGCACCAGGTACTCCAGCTTGCGGGTCTTGTTCCCGCCGAATGCCAGCCCGGAGTTGCAGTCCTCCCGCTTGGCCCAGATTCGCGCGCCGCCCAGGTGCTCCGACAGCCGCTCCAGCGGATGCACCGGGCTCGGCCCGAACAGCAGTGGATAGCGGGGGAAGTCACTTAGCGCCATGACGCACTCCCGGGTCCGGCAGCCCTGTTGTCCCGCACACCGTACTTCGCCCCATCTCGAAGTTGTCCGTGTGTCGCGGCGCTGGAGCGTCGCGACACACGGACAACCGGTCGTCGGCCGGCAGCCGGCGGTCAGCGAGCCGGTCTAGCCAACCGTCAGGTAGTACGTGAAACGCCGGTTGTCGCCGAACGTGTTCGTCCCGTGTACCACGATTGTGTGGGCTCCCGGCGACAGCGGCTTGAACAGGAGAAAGAACCCGTCGATGATCGCGGGCTGTGGCGTGCCGGTAATGCAGGGGTCGAGCACGGCCTGCAGGCTCAGGTCGCCGCTAAAGGTGAACAGGTGCGCCGACTGGAACCGGTAACCGACGACATCGTCGATCGGCTGCCCGTCGAGCGTCACGTCCAGCTCGTTGACGCTGTCCATAACGGGTTTTGCGTCATTGATCAGGAAATCGTAGAGCGATTGGCCGGGTGCGGGGCGGAAGCTCGGATCCGGACAGGGGTAGTCATCGACGATCGCCCCCAGGTCGACCAGCAGGGCCTTGTGCTGCGGGATCAGACAGGTGCGGCTGGCATCTTGGATGATCGGTCGTGGTGTGCCGGGCGGCGCGAAGATCGGCGGGATGAACCAGACCGGGCCGTGCTGGTCAACGGCGCAGAACTCGCCGGTTTGGTCGAAGGCCGGATTCTGGTCGAACGGTTCACCGTAGATCCATTGGCCGATTCGGTCAGCCCAGGTCGGCAGGCTCGCGCCGTACGGGTGAGAGCTCCTCGGAAGCAGCGCGGAGGCCTGTGCCGGGTTCGGTTCAGCCGCGACCGCGGGCACGGTCATGGCCAGACCGCACATGATCGTGACGGCAAACAGCCAGGTGCTTTTCATGCTTTCACCTCTCGGTGATGCGCGACGGGTCCGTGATCCGCCGGAACCTATTGCCGATGCGCGTCGCAGGCCATCATTCGGCCGGGGACGAATCCGGACGGCGCTACGCCGAGGCGATGAGTGAGGTGGTGGCGGTCTGGACGAGGCTGTCTGCCAGGTCGGTCCGCCTATACAGGACACGCCGGCCGGCGCGCCACGACACGACAAGCCCGCAGCGCCGCAGCACCGACAGATGTTCGCTGACCGAGGAAGGGCTCTGCCGCAGACTCACCGCGACCTCGGTCGTGGACATCGGCAGCGCGAGCGCGAGCAGAATCTCCGCCCTGCTGCGGCCGAGCAGCGCGCCGAGCGCGCCCTGCGCGTGATCGTCTGCCAACTTGGCAGCTTCGCTGTCGCCCAAGCGGCCAACGCCTCGAGCACCGTACGTCACGCTCGGCGGCCCACCTGGGCTGACGGCGACGACCACGTTCGGCCAGACGAACACAGATGGCACCAGCAGCAGGCCTTGGCCTGAGAGATCCTTCTTCTCGCTGGTCACCGTCTTGGCGATGTAGAGCACCTCATCGGATACGCTCACCTGCGGATGCAGCCCGGTCAGCATCGCGCCGACGCCCCCTTTGGTCAGCTGACCGGCACGGAACGCGACGTCGTCATCGAGTATCGCCCGCATCGCCTGCCAATGCGGCTCAATGGCGACTGACCAGTACTTCGCGAGCGCGTCGGCCAACCGGACCGGCCCTGCGCTCCCGGAGGCCATGAGTTCGACGGCCATCGGGGGCATCTGCTCGCCGCTCCACACCGCTGCGACCTCGTCGGCGAGCTGGTCCGGGGCCATCGCGGTCACGCGCGCCAGCTGCTGGTCGATCGTGGTCGCGGTGTCCGTTGCGCCCGCGAACAGAAAGTCCGCCATGAGGGGCCGCCCAGGCACCACCGCGTGCAGCAGCGCCAGGTCGACGCTGCTCAGCCGCTGGCGGACCGCAGCGAACCACGCCCGATGCGGCTCCTGGATCCGGCCGCTAACGAGCATGTACAGACTCTCGGCAACTTCGGCAAGCGGCGAGTACGCGAACCGTGCGCGACCCATGTCTGCGACGCTCATTCGCAGTTGGATCACCTTGCTGATATTAGGGTCAGCCCCGATGCTGAGGAACGATTCGGCCAGCGCCGAATGCTCACGCCACGCACATTGATTCTGCGAATCGGCGCGGCGCAGGTGGACGATGTGGGACGTGGCCTTCACGCGCGAGTCGGTGCCGGACCTGGCCGGACGAACGGCAGTGATCACCGGTGCAAACGGCGGTCTGGGTCTGCAAACCGCGAAAGTGTTCGCCGCCAAAGGTGCCTGCGTGCTCATGGCGGTGCGCGACCAGGCCAAGGCCGCCCAGGCGGTGGAGGAGATTCGGGCGGAGACGCCGCATGCCGAGGTAGAGCTGGTCGCCCTGGACTTGGCGTCGCAGGCATCGGTCAAGAAGGCGGCCGAGCAGATCCGCGCCGGTCACCAGGAGATCGACATCCTGGTCAACAACGCCGGGCTGATGGCGATGCCGGAGCGGCAGACCGTCGACGGTTACGAGATGCAGCTGGGCGTCAACCACCTGGGTCATTGGACGCTTACCGCGCTGCTGCTGCCGGCGCTGCTGGCCGCGCCGGCGGCTCGGGTGGTGACGGTGACGAGCACCGCCCACCACATCGGGCGGCCGGTCGACCCGGACAACCCGCACCTGCACGGCAGCTATGGGCCTTGGCGGGCGTATGGCCAGTCCAAGTTGGCGAACTACCACTTCGGGCTGGGGTTGCAGCGTGTGTTCCACCGGGCCGGGGCCAGGGCGGCGAGCCTGATCGCACACCCGGGGCTGTCCCACAGCGACCTGCAGACCAGGACGGTCGCCGAGGGCGGCGGTGGGTGGATGGGCCCGCTCTGGGCGTGGCTCGCGAAATACACCGGCACGGACGTCGAGCACGGCGCACTGCCTCAGATCCGAGCTGCCACCGACCCGCGTGCGAAGGGCGGAGAGTTCTATGGACCTCGCTTAGGCAACCTCGGCCCCGCCGTGCGCCTTCCGATACTGCGGCCGGGAGCCGAGAAGGCCATCGCCACGTTGTGGCAGGTTTCCGAACGTGAGACCGGAGTGCCACTCACGGCCTGAGCCGCCCGGAAGATCAACAGCCGTCGCCGTCGGGCTGCGGCAGGACATCGGAATCGGCGCCCTGCTCGGCGCGCTGCAACAGGGCCGTGACGGATGAATCGAACGGCGACGAGTACGAGGTGTAGTCGAAGCAGCCGCCTTGGTAGCGGCCGCCGATGACCCCGATAACGGCGGTGCCGTCGGTGTCCGGCGCGCCGCTCAGCCACGGGCTGCCGCTGCTGCCGCCGGCGTATCCATGGCAGTTGAACGAGGGAACGCCCGTCGCCCGGCGGACCGGCGTGGTGCACTTGATCGGCTGGTCGTCCAGGCCGGCGTTGTACGCGATATCCGTGATCTGCTCACCGTCTTCGGGTGCCGTGCCCAGTGGCGAACCACCGGTCACGTCCTCGATGCCGATCGGCCGGTGCGCGGAGCGCTTCTTGGCCACGTGCAGGATCGCGTAGTCACGCGATGGGTCCTGCGCCGCGATCCACGCCGGGTCGACGTACACGCGAGTCACCGTCCAGACGCCGTACGGCGTTGCGCCCTGGTTATAACCCGGCGCGAACCGCATCCCGGCGCCCGTGCCGTTGATGCAGTGAGCGGCAGTGAGGATCAGGTCGCGGGTCGGGCTGGCGAGCACACTGGCCGTGCAGCCGTGGGCGGACTGGGTGCCGCTCGCGAATAACGGCCCGACGCGTGGCGTGCCGTCGAAGGGCGTTGCGGTCGGTGTTGTCGCCGGTGCTGCCGGGTCGGCGCCCGCGGACGCCGTACACCCGGCGAACAGGCTTACTGCGACGATCGCGACGAACAGGACGCGGGCAAACACCCTCCGACTCTACTGGGGCAGGCCGGGCGCAAATCCGTGGGGGCGCTATTGGAGTCCGGCCCGGACCGACGTGATGCGTTGCGTGTTGAACCCAAGCCAGTGCATCCGGCCCACGTAGCGTGCGTGCTCCACCTTGAGGCAGCGGTCCATGATGACCGTGACGGAGCCGTCCTCCGCGATTCGCGCGCCCTCCTCGTTGATGACGCCGTATTGGCACCACAGGACGCCCGCGTCGATCGCTACCGCCTCACCGGCGATGCCGGGCAATGCGTCCGGTGCGCGGAAGACGTCCACGATATCGATCGGTTCCGGAACATCGAGCAGGCTCGGATAGCAGGTCTGTCCGAGGATCTCGCTCTCGCGGGGATTGACCGGGATGACGCGGTAGCCGTGCCGTCTGAGGTAGTAGCCGACGAAGTAGCTCGCCCGCAGTTCGTTGGTCGACAGTCCGACGATCGCGATCGTGTTCGCGGTGTGCAACACGCGTTGGATCGTCAGCGGGTCCTGGTAGCGCGCGAGATCAGTCATGCGGTCGCTACCTTCTGCCCGCGTGCGGCAGCGACGCGCGCGAAGCCCTGCTCGAGGTCCCAGGTGAGGTCGTCGACGGATTCGGTGCCGACCGACAGCCGCACCGTCCC
>JBPYES010000199.1:0-9133 GCA_051984825.1 Jatrophihabitantaceae bacterium | reverse complement strand
ACCAGCGCCGCGGCAGCGTCCATGCAGATGTCCGGGGCATCGGACAAGCCCAGCAACCGGAAAGCCCGCGCGATGCCGTCGGGCAGGTCGCGGTAACTCATGTCGAAGCACGCCTGCACGGCGCGATGCGACGAGCGCAGCAGGTCGAACCTGCCCTTGGTGCGCGCCAGCCGCTCGCGCAGCTCGGGAAGCCCCCATGAGGGATGCACGGTGACTTGCGATGCGGCCAGCCGCAGTGCCAGCGGGAATCCCGAGCACAGGGCGACCACCTGCTCGGCGTCGGCGGGGTGCCGGTCCACCAGCTCGGCGCCGAGCACCGAGCGCAGCAATGCGACCGACTCGTCCTGGCCCAAGGTGGCGATGCGGACGTGCAACGCTCCGTCGAGGTCCGCCAGGAACCGGCGGCTGGTGACGATCACCGCGCATCCGTCCGCGCCCGGCAGCAGCGGCTGCACCTGCTCGGTGTCGCGCGCGTTGTCCAAGACGATCAGGTAGTGGCCGCGGGCGGTCGCCGAGCGGTAGAGCGCGGCCAGCTCGTCGGCGCGTTCGGGAAGGGTCGTTCTCGAATGGCCGAGTGAGACGAGGAACTGCTCCAGCACGTGTTCCACCGCCGCCGGCTGCTCGCCGACCCCGCGTAAGTCGACGAACAGCTGTCCGTCCGGGAACCGAGACTTGATCTGGTGGGCGACGTGCACCGCGAGCGTGGTCTTGCCCAGCCCGCCGGTGCCGGTGATCGCGGCCAGCGTCGAGCCAGTTCGCATGCCGATGAGGTAGCCGGCCAGTCGCGCGGCTTCGTCGGTACGGCCGCTGAAGTCGGCCACCGCGGCCGGCAGCTGCGCGGGGGCAAGCCCGCCCGTGCTCGGCGCCAGGGTGTCCCGGTCCAGGACCTCGCGGTAGGCGTCCAGCAACCGGGCGCCAGGCTCGACGCCGAGTTCGTCGACGAGCAGACGGCGGGTGGTGCTGAAGGCGGCGTGCGCGTCGCCGAGCCGGCCGGCGGCGGCGAGTAGTTGGACGCGACGGGCCGCGACGCCCTCATGCAGCGGTTCGATCGCGGTGAGCTCGTCCACCATGGGGATCGCCCGCTCGGCGTGCCCGCTGTCGAGCGCGGCGTCGGCGAACTCGATGACGAGCTGTGCGCGGCGCTGTTCGAGAGCGACGACTCGCGGGTGGTGTTGCAGCTCGACGAGATCGTCGAGGACGCGGCCACGCCAGGCGCGCAGCGCATCCTGGTAGGCCTCGAACGTATCGGTCGCGCCGTTCAGCGCGGTTGCGTCGAGACTTTCGGGCGGGAGGGTCAGGCGGTAGCGCTGCCGCGACGACATGATGCCTGCCGCATCGGTCAGTCGTTTGCGCAGCCGCGCCACGTATGAATGCAGCAAGGCTGCGTATTCGACGGGACGGTGCGTGCCCCATACGTACTCGGCAAGCTCGTCGCGGGGCACGTACTCATTGGCGTGCAGGGCGAGCATGCCGAGGATGACGGCCTGCTTGTGGCCGCCGACCGGGGTCGGCGTGCCGTCGACCAGCAATTCGAGTGGCCCCAGAATGTTGATGCGGATCACCGGTGCGCGGCGGTCGGCGAGGTCGGACGGGTCGACGCCCAGGACGCCAGCAAGGGCAGCGACGGAGGCCCTGCGGGGAGCACTTGTGCGTCCCTGTTCGAGATCGCGCAACATGCCGACGGAGATACCCGCCCGGCGCGCCGTCTCGTGCTGGGTGAGTCCGGCCGACAGCCGCAGACGTCGCAACTTCGTGCTCAACCGCTCCGCTGGCACGGGTACGTCCCTTTCACTGGGGGTTCCAGTGTCAATCACATGCGGATGGTTGTTCAATTCGCAATTGCCCGAATGGGCAAGCCGAGGTCATCGATTTGCGTGGCTGCGCTGCATGGACGTGCGCTACGGCGTCCCGATCACGACGGCGACGCCGTCTGCGTGGACGCCGCCTCGTTGAACCGCCGCAAGATCATCGCCCAGCCATTGTCGTAGCTGTCGCGGCGCTCGCGAACTGCGGCGATGTCGGCGTCGGTGAGCTTGTCCCAGCCGCGGTGCTCGAGGTCTACCCGGGTGAGCGACGGCGCCAGCTCGCGGAAGCGCAGCTCCACCTCGGTAACGCGGGGCGTGACGATGTCCCAGGTCAGCACGAAGCGGTTGGGCGGCTCCCAGGCGAGCAGCGTGCCCCAGACGCGCTGCTGCCCGTCGTCCCATGTCTCGTAGACGTGCCCGCCGGCGCGCCGCTCGACGGTCACGCCGACCACGCGCTCGCCGCCCTGGGAGTGCGTGCGCAGGGGCCACCACTGGTCGAGCGCGTCGACGAATACCTCGAAGGTGTGCGTCACGCCCGCGCGCACCGTCGTGGACTGCCGGATCGGTGGGCGCTGCATGGGCGTGACCGTCACCGCGCCTCCCGGTGCTGGTCGCCGTCGTGCTGAGCTTCGGCGAGCCGGCGGGCTACGGAAAGCGACGCGGACCATAACGAGTCGAGCAGCTCGCGCGCTTCGCGCAGCCCCGCCGGTTCACCCCGGTACAGCCGGCGGGTGCCGTCGCGGCGTTCGCTGACGAGTCCGGCGTTCTTCAGCACGGTCAGGTGCTGGCTGACGGCCGGGCGGGTCACCTCGAACGCGGCAGCGATCTCGCCCGCTGACTTTTCATCGTCGGCGACCAATCGCAGGATGGCCCGCCGCCGGGGCTCGGCGAGCGCGCGCAGCACCTCGTCGGCGCGATCCGGGCTGCTCGGCGTGGGCGCCATAGCCTCACTTCCAGAGCCCGACCTGGTTTCCATCCGGGTCGGACAGCACTGCGACGGTACCCCAGCCCTCGGGCAACTCCGTGGGTTCGCCGACACGCTTGCCGCCGAGCTGCTCGGCCTTGGCAAGGTATGCCTCCAGGTCGTCCACCCGCAGGTAGATCTTCACCCCGGTGGGGTCGCCCGGGCCGGCCGACGGCCCGATGCCGCCGCTGATCGCTCCCTCGCCGGCGCCGGTGTCGACGATGCTGTAGCCACCCGTGCCCGGGCCGGGCGTGACCGTCCAGCCGAACAACTCCGCGTAGAACTGCTGCGCCCGGGCGGGCTCGTCGCTCGTCACCTCGAACCACGCGACCGCTGCTCCCATGATCGTGCTCCCTTCTGTTAACGGACGCACAAGACGTTAGCCATCGCTTACGTAAGTGTCAACTAACGAATGGCTTGCGCGGGGGTACAGGATTGGGGAGAGGCCACGACCTAGAAGGGGGAGCCACTATGGATCGCGTCGCGCACTTCGAGATCGCAGTCGACGACAAGGAGACGGCGAAGGCGTTCTACTCCAGCGTCTTCGGCTGGCAGATCATGGATATCCCGGTGCAGATGGGTGGTGGCACCGGCACATACACATCGGTAATGACCACACCCACCGATCCTCAGACGATGCAGCCCACCGAGCCGGGCGGAATCAACGGGGCGATCATCGAGCGGACCAGTCAGGTCAGCGCGCCGGTCGTCACCGTGTACGTCGGGTCGATCGACGACTGCCTGAAGAAGGTGACCGACGCGGGCGGGACGGTCGTCGCAGGCCGCCAGGAGATCCCGGGCATGGGCGCCTACGCGTATGTCGCCGACGTCTCCGGCAACGTCGTCGGCCTCTGGGAGACGGTCTGAACGCAAGCCCCTAGGCTTGCGGCATGACGATCGCGGACGTCCTGAACCGTGCCGCTGATGGCGGGCGCATTACGCCCGACGAAGCGCTGTTGCTGTACACCGATGCGCCGCTCCACGCACTGGGCGAAGCCGCGGATGCTGTGCGCCGCCGGCGCTACCCGGACAACATCGCGACCTACATCATCGACCGGAACATCAACTACACCAACGTCTGCGTGACCGCATGCAAGTTCTGTGCGTTCTACCGCCCGCCGAAGCACGACGAGGGCTGGACGCACAGCGACGAGGAGATCCTGCGCCGCTGCGGTGAAGCCGTCGATCTCGGCGCCACCCAGATCATGCTCCAGGGTGGGCACTCGCCGGAGCTCGGCATGGAGTGGTACGAGCGGATCTTCGCGGCGATCAAGCGCGACTATCCGATGCTCGTGCTGCACTCGCTCGGCGGCTCCGAGGTTGTTCATATCTCCAGGACGTCCGGGCTGGACTTTGCGACTGTGATCCGGCGCCTGCATGCAGCCGGCCTGGACTCCTTCGCCGGCGCAGGCGCCGAGATCCTCGTCAACCGCCCCCGCAAGGCAATCGCACCGCTCAAAGAGTCCGGCGAGATATGGCTCGAGGTCATGGAAACGGCGCACGGGCTGGGCGTCGAGTCCACGGCGACCTTCATGATGGGCACCGGCGAGACCAACGAGGAGCGCATCGAGCACCTGCGCATGATCCGTGACGTGCAGGACCGCACGGGCGGCTTCCGCAGCTTCATTCCGTGGACGTACCAGCCGGAGAACAACCATCTGCGTGGCCGCACCCAAGCCACGAGCCTCGAGTACCTGCGCATGATCGCGGTTGCCCGGCTGTTCTTCGACAACATCAACCACCTGCAAGGGTCCTGGCTGACCACGGGCAAGGACATCGGCCAGCTCACCCTGCACTTCGGCGCCGACGATCTGGGCTCGGTGATGCTCGAGGAGAACGTCGTGTCGAGCGCCGGGGCGCGGCACCGGTCCAATCGCACCGAGCTGATCGAGCTGATCCGCGGCGCCGGCCGTGTTCCCGCACAGCGCGACACGCTCTACAACCACCTCGTCGTGCACGACGATCCGGCCGACGATCCGGTCGACCCGCGAGTGCACTCGCACTTCGCGTCTACTGCGCTGCGTGCCGGGTAGGGCGCAGGTCCGCGAGACGCCGGTGGGCGTGTAAGCGATTGGCACATACCGGTCTCGGGCACAATGTCGCGCGATGAACCGCGCAACCTTGGAGAAGCGACCGCACGACGTTGCGGCGATGTTCGACGCCGTCGCCCCCCGGTACGACACGACCAACACCGTGATGTCGCTCGGCCTGGACCGGCACTGGCGGCGCCGCACCCGGCAGGCGCTCGAATTGCGTCCGGGCGACCGGGTGCTCGACCTGGCTGCGGGCACCGGCGTGTCAACGGTCGAGCTGGCGCTGTCCGGCGCGTACGCCGTCGGCTGCGATTTCTCGCTGGGCATGCTGCGTACCGGGCGAGAACGCGGCGAGCGCCAGGGTGTGCCGGTCGTGGCGGGGGACGCGCTCCGGCTGCCGTTCCGCGACGGCGCGTTCGACGCCGTGACGATCGCGTTCGGGTTGCGCAATGTCGTTGATACCGGGCAGGCGCTGCGCGAGATGGCCCGCGTGGTGCGCCCCGGCGGACGGCTGGTGGTATGCGAGTTCAGCCGGCCCCCGTTTGTGCCGTTCCGGCGGCTGTACCTGAATTACCTGATGCGCGGGCTGCCCGTGGTGGCGCGCCGCGTCTCGTCCAACCCGGACGCGTACACCTACCTCGCCGAGTCGATCCGGGGCTGGCCCGAGCAGCTCCGCCTCGCCCGGGAGATCGCCGCCGCGGGCTGGGTGGACGTGCATTGGCGCAACCTGACGGGTGGCATCGTCGCGCTGCACCGCGCGGAGCGAGCCGGCTAATCGGCCGGCGTGTGCTTCTCGCGGGCGTTGATCGCGGCCTCCAGCGCCGGCGCCCAGTGCCCGGCGTAGGTGGCCTGCAGCTCCGGGATCTGCCAGTCGTCGCCGGTGACCATCTGCCGGCACCGGGAACTACCGCAGTGACAGCGCAGCAGGAATCCGGGGTCGGCGATCCAGGTGGAGTAGTCACAGGTCAGCTCGTCGCCAGCGGCGATGTCGCGGCGGGCGACGAGCGTGTGGGCATCCGTCCACCACAGGTTCGGGTCGCACGAGTGGTTGAGGGTCTGCAGCTGCGCCGGCGACGTCGGTGCGGCCGGGAACCGGAAGACCGCGGTGCCGGCCGGGATGGGCGCGGTGGCGAACAGGCCGCGCCCTGCGATCGGTGACGGGCCGTCGGCGGCAGGGTGCAACGTCAGCAGTTGAACGTCCCGTTGACCTGGTTGCTGCCGTCGCTGCCGCTGAACTTGCCGCCCTTGAGGTCGTCGTTCACCGTGCCGGACAGCGTCACGGCATGCGGTGCACCCGCGGTGTCGATGGTGGCGGAGGCATTGTTGAACGGGCCGCCCGACGGTTTGAGGACGAGTCCGAAGTAGTCGGGTGGCGCACCTGCGAAGTCCGGGCCGACTAGCACGCCGACGTTGACGGACAGGAAGGTGGCGCCCTGCACGCAAGAACCACCATCCAGGACGAATGCGCTGCCGCCGACCCTCCCGGTTGCTTTGGCGCTGCCCCCGCAGAAGACGTTGATCACGCCGTGGCGGCCCTTGGTGTAGCCGTTGCAGCTGGTGGGTCCGGCCGCCTGCGCGGTGCTCGTCGGCCCGGTCGGCGGCCCGGATTTCGAAGCCGAATTGCTGCACGCCGCCAGCATCACGATCATTAGGCAGCAGGCGACAGCGACTGCTCTGCGTGGGACCACCGCATCATGCTCCTGGACGACGTCACAGCGAATCAAATCGGGCTGGGACGATCCGGACGTTTGGTACGGGCAACAGCACGCCGATACGGACTTCCGGCGCTGGTCGGTCGTCGCTAGCGTTTGCTGCGGCGGGCGGTCCGCTGGATCGATCACCGATCGAGGAGAGGGTGTTGATGAGCTTCGAGGACGACGACATGAGCACGGGCGCCGGCCGAGACGATGGCGGCGCCGACGGTGCTGCCGATGGCGGCGGTGACGGCGGTGCCGGCGCCCGCGATGGCGGTGCCGATGGTGGCGCGGGTGACGGCGGCGCGGCAGACAGCGGCGGCGGCTTCGGCGACGGTGGCGCGGACGGCGGTGCCGGTGACGGTAGTGCCGGCGACGCGGGCGCCGACGGGGCGGCCGACAGCGGTGGCGATGGCGGGGCCGGCCACCACGACGGTGGCGCCGACGGTCACGCGTAACAGCACGTGATTGATGGTCGCGGCACGCAACCAGGACTCGCGTCCCCGGCCGCGAAGGGCCCGGCAGTGCTGCCGGGCCCGCCCACGTTTCCGGCCAGTAATCTGGCCGCGATGAGTGCCTTACGGCGGTGCCTCGCTATGCCGCCGCGCGACTTCGCTGAGCAACATTGGGGCCGGCGCCCGCTGCTTACCCGGGAAGCGCAGCTGCCTGCCCGGTTCGACGACCTGCTCGACGAGTCCGCGGTGGACGAATTGCTGTCGCGGCGCGGGCTGCGCACCCCGTTCCTGCGGATGGCCAAGGACGGCGACATCGTCCCGCCGGCCCGCTACACCCGAAGTGGCGGGGCCGGCGCGACCGCCGGCGATCAGGCCGCCGACGACCTGGTCCTTTCGCAGTTCGACGGCGGCGCCACGCTCGTGATCCAGGCGCTGCACCGCACCTGGCCGCCGCTCATGATGTTCGCGTCGCAGCTGTCCGGCGAGCTCGGCCACCCCGTGCAGATCAACGCCTACGTCACCCCGTCGCAGAACCGCGGCTTCGCGGCGCACTACGACGTCCACGACGTGTTCGTGCTCCAGGTGGCGGGGCGCAAGCAGTGGCGGGTGCACGCGCCGGTGCTGATCGACCCGTTGCGCGACCAGCCGTGGGAGCAGCGGCGCACCGCGGTGGGGGAACGTGCTCAGGAGACGCCGGTGATCGACGAGGTGCTGGCACCCGGCGACGCGCTGTACCTGCCGCGGGGGTACCTGCACTCGGCCGTTGCGCTCGGCGAGCTGTCCATCCACTTGACAGTTGGGGTGCACCCGCTGACCCGCTACCAGCTCGTGCGTCACCTGCTCGACGCTGCCGCGGATGACCCTGCGCTTCGCATGTCGCTGCCGATGGGCGTCGATCTAGGCGATCCCGCCGTGCTCGAGCCGCAGTTGCGCGAGACGCTGTCGGCACTCCGGCGCCACCTCGACGAGATTTCTATCGAAGCGGTTGCTGATCAGGTGACGGGTGACCTCGTGCGCCAGACCCGTCCCGCCCCGATCGGGCCGCTGGAGCAGCTCGCCGCCGCCGAGTCTCTGGACGCCGCGACGCGGCTGTGCCTGCGCCCAGGGCTGCGCAGCACCCTGGTGCGCGACGAGACCGGCGTGCGGCTGCGCATGCTCAACAAGGCGGTGCCGCTGCCATCGGCCGCGGAAGCGGCCGTGAAGACCGTGCTGGCCGGCCGGCCGTTCACGCCGGGGGAGCTGCCCGGCCTGGACGCCACCGAGCAACTGAGCCTGGCCCGGACGCTACTGCGCGAGGCCGTTGTCGTCCCGGCGCAGCCGTGACAGCGCCCCATGCCGAGGCGCATCACGGGCACCCCCATCCGCGAGAGACGCTCGACCGGTGCGCGCTGCGGGCGCAGTTGCGGGGCGACCCGATGCTCGGCACGGCCTTCCCGGCCAGCCGGCTGCTGCTCGTGGAGCAGCCCGGCCCATGGGGACGCAGCGGGCTGCGCAGCTCGCGCTTCGACCAAGCCACCGCAGCAGCGCTCGAGGCGCGCGCCGATGCAGCGGGCGTGCGGGTGCTGGCGATCCGCCGGCCCGGACGGACGCCGCGCGGCGCGATCCGCAGGTGGGCGCTCGTCGACTGCCGGCCCGGCCGAACGTCGCTGCGCTGGGGGCGCTACGAGGAGGACGCGGAGCTGCTGGGCGTCCCCTTGGACGGAACGGCCGGCGTCATCGACGAGGCACCGCTCTACCTCGTGTGCGCGCACAGCAAGCACGACGCGTGTTGCGCGCTGCGGGGACGTTCGGTGGCAGCGGCTCTCGTCGCTGAGCGTCCCAGCCGGGTATGGGAGTGCAGCCACGTCGGTGGCGACCGGTTCGCGGCGAACGTCCTGGTACTGCCGGTCGGGCTGCTGTATGGACGGGTGCTGCCCTTCGCGGCGCCGGAGTTCGTCGAGACGACCGAACGGGGGGAAGTGGTCGGCGCGCTGCTGCGTGGGCGGGTCGGCTTGAAGCCGGTGGCGCAGGCGGCGCTGGCGTTCGCGTACGAACACCTGGCGGTGCGCCGGGTGGCCGCGCTCGCGGTCGTCGGGGTCCGGGCGAGCGGCGAGGGAGAGTCGGTGGTGCGCATCAGCGCGCCACACGGGCTGGTCGACGTCACGGTGCGGGTAGAGCGCATGCGCGGCGAGGGGCTCACCTG
>JBPYES010000198.1:0-9754 GCA_051984825.1 Jatrophihabitantaceae bacterium | reverse complement strand
GTCGACGGGTCGACCGACGCGACTTGCTTGTCGCTGCTCGTCCACTGGTGCGAGGCGGGGTCGGCAATCGGCACCTGCAACGGTGACAGGTCGTTTCCGGTCGGGGTGGTGCCGGTGGCCGTGAGCTGCTCCGTCGCCCCTGCGGCCAGGCTTGCCTGTGGTGCTGTGACATCGATGCTGTCCAGCACGGGCTGGATCGCGAACTGCACGTCACCGTTGGGCAGCACGTGGAACAGCGCATAGTTGTAGAAGCCACCCTGGTCCACGGGGGCGTAGGCGGGCACGCCGGCGTCGGCGATGGTGAAGTCCGGCAGGCCGTTCGGGTCGGCCTGGCCCATCGGGTTCAGGATCTGCTCGGCAACGCCGCGGGCGTGCCCGTTCAGCAGGATCACGTGCACCTGTGGATGGGTCGCCTGGTAGTTGGCGGCGAGCTGCATGTACTGCTGCGCCTCGTAGGTGTCCCCGAAGTGGCTGTTGTTCACCGGATGCGGGTCGTAGGGAGGCATGTGCGTGATCAGGAACACGACCTTGGACGTGTTCGCGCTCAACTGGGACACCAGCCAGGCGTACTGCTCCTCAGCGGGCACCTGGAACGGGTCGGAGGCATTCAGCCCGCCGTTGGCGCTGTCGGTCACGATGACGTTGGCGTAGCCCGCGGTGTAGCTGTAGTGCGTCGGCCCGAACAGCTGGGTCCAATTCTCGTTCTCCGGGTTGGCGCCCTGGCTGATCTCGTGGTTACCCGGCGCGTCGTGGAACGGCAGGCCGAACGACTGCAGCGTCTGGAAGCCGTACTGGAGATCGGCCTGCGAACCCGTGTCGGTGAGGTCGCCGTTGGACTGGACCACGTCCGGGGCGGCGTTCGGTGGCAGGGCGCTAATCGCCTGGTTGATGTCGTTGGTCACCACCGAACCCGTGCTGCCCTGGTTGCCGGACTGCAGATGCGAGTCGTCGAAGTCGGCAATCGTCGCCCCGCCCGGGCCGAAGTCCGCCGGGCTCCCGGTGTACTGCAGCCAGGACGAGTTGTCCGGCATGGCGGTGTATTTCGGGGGTACCGGCTGCCGCGGCGAGTAGAGCGCCTGGAGGTCGGAGATGTAGAGGTCGCCGGAGAGCTGCTGTGCCGGGTTGATGACCAGGAAGTCGAGGAAGTTGATGCTGAGCGGCAGCTGCGCACCCGCCGGGACGGGCGTGGTCACGAAACGCCAGCCGTTGTACGTGACGGCGCTGGGGTAGATGGTGTCCACCTGGCCGTTGATCTCGATCCACGACTCCGCAAAGGTCAGCGCCCCCGCTGCGAGCGGCTTGTCGTCGCCCGAGCCGCCGATTCCCTTGATCCAGAAGCCGATCGCGGTCGGTCGCTGGCCGGCCGAGTTGACGTCGATGGGGTCGTCGCGGGGCGGCCAGAACACCAGCTGCGATACGCCGGACCGCGGCGGGATCGAGTAGTTGACGTCCATCGACCCGGTGTCACCCGGCTGAGCGATCTCAGTGGTCGACTCCGACCAGGTGGCTGTCGCCCCGTTGGTCGTGCGATGCGACCAGTTGGCCACGTCGGTCATCGGGTCGACGACCTGACCCGTGCTGCCGACCGCCACCGACGCCGTCGCGGTGATCCCGCCCGCCGCCGCGCTGACCGTGGCGAGGCCGGAGCCACTCGCCGCCGCGGTGAACAAGCCACCGGAGCTGATGGTGCCGAGGTCGGACGGGGAGACGCTCCAGGTTGCGTCCTGCGGGCTGATCGTTAAGGGGCCGCCGCCCTGGAAGTCGCCGGCCGGGGAGCCGGCTGCCGTCCCGGTGAGCGTGAATTGCTGAGTGTCGTTGTTGCCCAGGTCCGGCTGAGCGGGCGACAGCGTCAGGCTGGCCGGGCTGTCGGCCACCGACAGCGGTTCCTGCGACGTGACGCCGCCGGCCTGTGCGATGAGATAGCCGCGGCCAGACCCGGATCGGGAGCCGGCTGTCAAGGTCATGTCGGCGCCGCTGCCCTGCACGCTGGCCAGCTTCGGCGGAGCCACGGTGACCGAGACCGGGTCGGCGGCGGGGTTGCCCGCGGCATCGGTGGCGTAGGCAGACAACGGCTGGGTGGTGCCTGACAGCACGCCCAGCTGCTTGCCGTGGTTGACCGTCACGCTGGTCGCGGGCCCTGGCGAAGTCTCGTTCGTGTAGACGAACAGGCCGTCGGCAACCGCCCGTTCCTGTCCGTCTGCTGGGTTGTTGAGCACGCTGACGTGCTGCTCGCCGGGGAGCCGGGCCACCATCTCGGCCGAGCCACCGGAGTCGAACTCCAGCGCGTTGTAGGCGCCCTGCTGCATCATCCACTGGGCGAACTGCGGCCGGGTGACGCCCACCGCCTTGTTCTCGCTGGCGCGCCCGTCGAAGACGGCGATGATCGCGTGCGTGCCGTCCTGCGACACACCGATGCCGATGCTCGGTTCGAGGACGTTGTTCTCACCGCCGCCGGTGACCGGGACCGCCATCTGCCCGTTCTGCACCAGATAGGCGCCACCGCTGACCGCGGCCTGCAGCTGGTCGATGTCGTAGGGCGCCAGCTTCTCGCTGAGCGTGACAGAGTGGCCGACGAGCACCGTCTGCAGCCAGGTCGAGGCGGCGGTGCCGCGACGGGCGATCAGGTACTCCTGGCCGTCAGGTACCTGGGCCAGCGCCGTCTGACTCGTCTTCACCGAGGTGATCGTCAGTGTGCCGTCGTCGCCAACCGTCGCGGTCGCGATGGTCGAGGCCCCGATGGTCACTTTGCCGAGGAACGGAGTCACCGCGGTGAGCCCGGTCTGGTCGATGCGGTTGACGGCGACGAGCGGCTGCGTGCTACCCGACACGGTGTCGGTTGCCGTTCCGGTGAAGGTTTCGGTGGCCATCTGGACCTGGCCGTTCTTCAAGACCTCGAGGTCCTGCGGCCAGGAGGCCACCGGGCTCGCCTCCAACACGCCGCCCCGCACCAGCATGCCATCCGGCTGGCCGGTTGCATTGATCGCGAAGAAGTCGGAGTTCACGCCGGCTACGGCGCCGGTCCGGGTCGCCATCGACGAGATCGTCTCGTCAGCGGGGTCGATCAGCTTGTCGCCGGCCTCGACGGCGTCCAGGCGAACGTTCGGATTGGTCAGGTCGACGTTCATCACTCGCGCGTCCTGCGCGCCGCTCACCGTCTGGTAGGTCTCGGTGTGCCACTGCGCCCCGGCGGTGATCGCCTGCGGGTCGGTGGTCTGCTTGCCGGTCACCAACGGCCAATAGGTCGGGGTCGACGGCAGCCAGCTCTGATCAGTACCGTCCGGCGCGCCCGAGGCGTGCGCGACGCCCGACGCGATCGCCGGGGCCACCACGCTGCTTGCAACGAACACGATGGCCACAGCCGCGCGCGCTACCCGCATGACATCTCCCGCTCTGCAGTTGGCATAAACACGGCGCAATCCCACCAGCACCAACAGAACGGCAGGCCACGAGAAAGTGTCGTCCCTTATGACAGATCAGGACTAAACGGCGACTTGGTCAGCAGTCGCCTTCAGGAAGGTGGTCCCGGGCCCAGTTGGCGATCTGCTCCAGTGCGGGCATGAGCGCCCGACCGCGGCCGGTCAACGCGTACGAGACGGCGAGCGGCGGTCCCTCGCTGACCGTGCGCGTGATGAGGCCACCGGCCGCAAGATCGGTGAGCCGGTCCGACAGCACCGAGTCGCTGATGCCGTCAATCGCCCGTGCCAGCTCCCGGAAACCTGCGGGCCCCGCGCTCAGGTGGCCCAGAACAATCGCGTTCCACCGCTTGCCCAGGAACCGGAAGGCCCGGGCCAGGGCGTCCGCGGACGGTACGCATTCCTCCGCGGCCGTCGGTCGGCCGCGGGTCTTCGTTACCACGCTGGCGATAGTACTGGAATAGTCACTAGTATTTCCGTAGTTGCTAGGGAACTGGCTGGATGACGGAGAACGGAGCGGCAATGCCCGACTACGGACACGACCTGGCCTTCGGGACGTTCCTGACCCCGCAGAACCAACGTCCACACGACGTCGTGGCGCTCGCGCAGCTGACCGAGCAGGCCGGCCTCGACCTGGCGACCTTCCAGGATCACCCGTACCAGCCGGCCTTCCTGGACACCTGGACGTTGTTGTCGTGGGTCGCGGCACAGACGCGGACGCTGCGCGTATCGGGCAATGTGCTGAACCTCCCACTACGCCCGCCGGCGGTACTGGCTCGAGCAGCGGCGAGCCTGGACCTGCTGTCGGGCGGGCGGTTCGAACTGGGGCTGGGCGCCGGAGGGTTCTGGGATCCGATCGCGGCGATGGGCGGCCCGCGCCGGTCGCCCGGGGAGACGGTGCAGGCGCTCAGCGAGGCGATCGACATCATCCGCGCTGTCTGGGACACCTCCGAGCGCGGCGGCGTCCGCGTCGCCGGCCAGCACTACCGAGTCTGGGGCGCGAAGCGCGGCCCGGAGCCGGCGCACGACATCCCGATCTGGGTAGGGGCGCTCAAGCCGCGGATGCTGCGGCTGATCGGCGAGAAGGCTGACGGATGGCTGCCGAGCCTGGCGTACTTGCAGCCAGGTGACCTCCGGCGTGGCCAGCGCGTCATCGATGACGCGGCGACCGCGTCCGGCCGTGACCCACGTCAGATCCGGCGGCTGCTCAACATCAACGGCGCCTTCACGCCGAACAGTCAGGGCTATCTGCAAGGCCCGCCCGAGCAGTGGGTCGAGGAACTGCTGCCGCTTGTGCTGGAGGACGGCGTCAGCACGTTCATCCTGTGGGCCGACGACCCGCTGTCGATCGAGACGTGGGGCGGCGAGGTGGCGCCTGCGCTGCGCGAGGCGGTCGCGCGGGAACGGCGGACGGCTGGCACGCCCTCCGGGGAGGTGGTGCGCGGCCCAAAAGCGCTGGCTCTCCGGCATAGCGACATCGACTACGAGGCGGTGCCGCGGTCGGTGCAGGCGATCGAGCCCGGCGACCGTGCATACGGCAGGGTACGGTCGAACTTCTGGTATGCGGGCGCACCGGGTCTCGTGCTCCGGCCGCACAGTGTCGACGAGGTTGTCGCGGCTCTCGGGTATGCCCGTTCGCAGCATGTGCCGCTGTCTATCCGCAGCGGTGGGCACGGCGTCACCGGCAATTCGACGAACGACGGCGGCGTCGTCATCGACCTCGGCCGGCTCGATGCGATCGAGATACTCGACAACGACAACCGCCGGGTCCGGGTCGGTGCAGGCGCGCGCTGGCGGGATGTGGCCGATGCGCTCACACCATCTGGGCTGGCGATCAGCTCGGGCGACTACGGCGGCGTCGGCGTCGGCGGATTGGCCGTCGGCGGCGGCGTCGGCTTTCTCGCCCGCAAGCATGGGCTGACCATCGACCACATCGTGGGCGCCGACGTCGTGCTGGCCGACGGCCGCGTCGTCCGCGCCGACGCCGGCCACCACCCGGATCTGTTCTGGGCGATCCGCGGTGCCGGTGGCAACGTGGGCATCGTCACCGCATTCGAGTTCGCGGCCGCACCGGTGCGTGACGTCGTGTACTCGCGGATGGTCTTCGAGGGCAACGACCTGGCCGGGCTGCTGCAGCGGTGGGGCGAGGTTGTCGAGAACGCGCCCCGAGAGCTGCAAAGCTTCCTCTACTCGGCCACTCAGCGCGGAGCGCCGTCGTTCGTGCAGCTGACCAACATCTATGCCACCGGTGAGGAGCGCGCTGCGGTCGAGGCCCTCACCCCGCTGCTCGACATCGGCCGGTTGCTCGATCAGGAGGCCGTCCGCGCACCATACGCTGCCGTACTGCCTCGGTCCGAAGGCCGCCACTCGGGCGGACGAACGCGTCCCCTGGTCGGTAGCGGGCTGGCCGTCCACCTCGACGCTGAGGTGAGCAAGCTGATCGCCGAGAGCATGCACACCGGCGCCGCACGGTGGCTCGCGATCCGCCCGGTGGGTGGCGCCGTCAACGACGTCGACCCGCTGGCCACCGCGTACGCACACCGCAACCAGAACTTCGCCGTCTCCGATATCGGCACGCGAGAGACTTCCTTCCGCGCGCACTGGGACGAACTGCGCGCGCACCTGGACGGGCTCTACATCAACTTCGAGAGCGACCAGCGCCCGGAGCGCCTCGCCGACGCCTATCCTGGCGAGACGCTGACCCGGCTGCGGCAAGTGAAAGCCGCCTACGATCCGGACAACGTCTTCAACCAGAACTTCCCGATTCCGCCAAGCAATTAAGCCTCGTCCGCGCATGGGCGCGGGCTGAGCCGAATTAGGCCTGCCCCGTGGCACGATTCTGATGACCCGGGCGAACGCCCGGCTTCGGGTAGGTGAGTGATGGCGCAGCGGTCACGCCCATCGCCTATCGCGAGATTCGCGCCCAGAGCGAAAGATCAGCCTGGGGAACCCGACGAGATCCCTATCAGCGAGCTGGTCCTGCCGCGCCGATTTCCCAGCCCGGTCCGGCTGCTCGGACAACGGATCGCGATCGCCGTCGCACTGATAGCGGTAACCACGCTGGTCGTCTTTGCAGGCCGCTCCGGCTATCGCGACAGCAACGGAACCGGGGTCTCGCTCGTCGATTCCCTCTACTTCGCAACGGTGTCTCTCTCGACGACCGGGTACGGCGACATCGTGCCGGTGACCACGCCTGCGCGGGTGGCCAACATCGTCATCATCACACCGCTGCGGCTTCTGTTCCTGCTGGTGCTGGTGGGCACGACCCTCGAGGTGCTCACTGCCTCCGCCCGTCAGCGTGTCCGAGCCCGCCACTGGAGGGACACCGTGCGCAACCATGTCGTGATCATCGGATACGGGACGCAGGGGCGCGCCGCTGCGCTCGCACTCCGCGACAGTGGCGTGCCGACGCACGACATCGCTGTGGTGGACATCGACGCGCGTGAGGTTGCGGCCGCCACCGCCGACGGCGCCACGGCGATCTGCGGCGACGCCACCCGCGCGAGCGTGCTGGAGCAGGTCGAAGTGAGCCGCGCATCGCGAGTGGTCATCGGCACCAATCGGGACGACACCACCGTCCTCTCCACACTCACCGTGCGACAGCTCAACGCGACCGCGACGATCGTCGCCGTGGTGCGGCACGCCGAAAACGCACCGCTGCTGCGCTCGGCAGGTGCGGACACCGTCGTTGTCTCCGCCGAGGCAGCCGGCCGGCTCCTGGGCGTGTCGGTGCTTTCACCAGCAACCGGAGAGCTCATCAGCGACCTTCTCGAAGCCGGCTCCGGGCTGGAGCTGGTCGAGCGGGCAGCGGCGGACGCCGACATCGGCCGGCCGGTCAGCGCAGGCGATGACGTCTTGCTCGGCGTAGTACGTGATGGTCGGCTGTGTCGCTTCGGCGACGCGGATGCAGGTGTTGTGCAGCCGGGCGACCGGATCGTCGCGGTGCGCAATATCGGCACCGCGCAATCCGGCAAGTAGGACTGGTCAGCTCTCCAGCGCCGCGTCGAGGGTGATCTCGACGCCGGTCAGTGCCTTGCTGACCGGGCACCCCGCCTTTGCTTGTTGGGCAGCTTGCAGGAAGGCATCGGCGTCGAGCCCGTCGGCCTTGCCGCGAACGGTGAGCGTGATGCCCGTGAGCCGGAACCCACCGGCCGGGTCCGGACCGAGTGACACGTCTGCCCGGACGTCCAGGGACTGCGGGGTTCCGCCGGCTTGCGCGATCAGCGCGGAGAGTTGCATCGCGTAGCAGGCCGAGTGTGCGGCGGCGATCAGCTCCTCCGGGCTCGTCGTGCCGTCGGCGTTCTCGGCGGCCCGCTTGGGGAAGGACACGTCGTAGGTGCCGACGCCGGAGCTGGCGAGCTCGACTCGTCCGGACCCCGTCTCCAACGTGCCTGTCCAGGCCGTGCGTGCGGTGCGGGTGGGCATGGTTGCGTCCCTTCTTCGGCAGTCCCACGCCGACGCTAGCCCGCCCTCGACCGCAGCCTTCACGGTGGGTGGCGGACCCCGCCGGTGCCAGAGGATCGCACCGAGGTCATCGATCGTCCGGCGGAGTTTGCTAGCCGCTGCGCGCCGAGGAGATTCCGCGGACCTGGCTTGGTGCAGCGTGCCTGCATATCCACTGATTCTCGAATTCGACGCCATGACCAGATCCATCGGCCTCCATGCCATGCAACCGCCGTCTTTCCGCGATGCGTGCGCGCCGAGAAGGCTGCGACGAAAACCGGATTTGCCCAAGTGCACCCGTGACTATCCTGCTCGCCTCCGTCTGCGACCCTTGACCCTTTCGCAGCGCTGTGCTCAAATTCAGACCGACAACGTTGTCACGTGGGCCGTGGTGCCCCGATCTCGGCGGCAAAACCAACGGTTGGACACATGGCAGCGAGAGTACAAATCGATGGGGTCTGGGCTGGGTCCCAGTTACCGAAGGCCCTTCGCGCCGCCTTATTCGCGTGCTCTCCGACCTGCCGCTCGCCACCTGCATTCCCGGCGCGACCTGGTTTTGGCACTGAGCTGTCGAATCCCTTTCTCTCACGCGAGTAGCACCTGACAGGCCACACCAGCAAGATTCCAGCCCGTCCCTTGGAGGCGGAACATCACATGTTTTCCCAAACCCACAGTCGCCTACGTATCGCGATCATCGGCGGTACGGCGACAGCACTCGCCGTGCTCATGACGGGCGCGGTCCAGGCGAGCGCCGAGCCGAGCGCCGCGCCCGCTATTGCAGACCCCACGGCGTATGTGAACCCGATGATCGGGACTACGGGGGGCGGTGACGTGTTTCCCGGTGCGTCGCGGCCGTTCGGCATGATCCAGTGGAGCCCGGTCACCGCCACTGGAAACCTGTACTCGGTCTCCGGCGCGTCCGGCACGTACTCCTACACCAACCCCAAGGTGCGTGGGTTCAGCCTCACCCACCTCAACGGGACCGGCTGTGCCGGGCTGGACAGCGACATCCCGATCCTGCCGTACACGGCACCGATCACGACGTCGCCCTCCACGGACACGACTGATTCCACCTACGCGAGCACCTTCTCGCACGCCAACGAGACCGCCGAGCCCGGCTACTACCGCGTCGGATTGGACAACGGTGTCAACACTGAGCTCACGGTGACGGATCGGGCCGGCTCCGGACGGTTCACGTTCCCGACCACGACGCCGGCAAATCTGCTGTTCCGCGTTTCCAATTCGGGCATCGGCAGCGGCGATCCGACGAACGTCTCCGTCGATCCGGCCACCGGCACCGTCTCCGGTGAGGTTTCCGGCGGCGGCTTCTGCGGTGCCAACGGCGTCACGACGAACAACCGCAACTATTACCACCTCTTCTTCGTCGCGCACTTCGACCGGCCCTTCGCCAGCTACGGCACCTGGAAGGATGCGACGGTCAGCCCGGGCAGCACGACGGCGAGCGGTGGCGAGGGCTACACGCGGGCCGCGCGGACCGGTAAGGGCTCCGGCGCCTGGGTCGGCTTCGACACCAGCACCGACCAGACCGTCGGCATGCGCGTCGGCATCTCCTACGTCAGCGCCGCGAACGCGCAGGCCAACCTGCAGCAGGAAGACCCACCCGGAATGTCGTTCGACAGCGTGCGGGACGCAGCGCACCGCGCCTGGCAGGACGAGCTGAGCCGGATCAGCATCACGCCCGGCGCCGACACGACGAGCGACCAGATCACCGTCTTCTACACGGCGCTTTACCACGCGCTGCTCGAGCCGACTCTCTCGAGCGACGTCAACGGCCAGTACGAAGCAGCCGACGACCAGCACGGCAACCCGGGCGGCATACAGCAGGTCGACCGCTTTCGGCAGCAGGCCGAGTACGACACACTGTCGGGCTGGGATCA
>JBPYES010000197.1:0-7133 GCA_051984825.1 Jatrophihabitantaceae bacterium | reverse complement strand
CTCGGCCGCATCCCGCTCCGCGCGATTGCCGCGCTGGCGCTCACCGCCGCGCTGATCGCGCCGCTCGCCGAGCACCTGCTGCGCCCGTACCAGCTCGAGCGGATGCACGCCTTCCTTTCCGGATCGTCAAGTGGTGCCGGGTGGACGATCCTGCAGGCGCACATCGCGCTGGCGTGGGGCGGCTCGAACGGCCTGGCCGGTCAGCCGTTCCAGCATTTGCTGGCGGAGTACCTGCCGTCGCGCGAGACCGACCTCGCCTATGCCAGCCTGGTGGAGCAGTGGGGCATCCGGGCCGGCATCCTGGCCATACTTGCCGCCGGCGCGGTGATCTGGCGAATCGCGCTGTGCAGCCGGCATGCGCGCACCCGCGACGCCTCGCTCGCCGCAGCGGGGCTCGCCGTGCTGTTCGGCATCGAGGTGGGCGTGTCGGTGGCGGCCAACCTCGGCCTGGTTCCCACGGCAGGGGTGCCGTTCCCGCTGGTGAGCTACGGCGGCACGGCGGTCGCCGTGCACCTGGCTGCGGTCGGCATGGTGCTCGCGCTGCGCGCCGAGGCCCAGCGCCGCGAGCTGTGGCTGGTTCCGCGGTGGCGCCGCACCCATCCGCGGCTGGTGCGGTTCACGGCGCTGGCCGTCACCGCCGCCCTGGTGGCGATGGTCGGGTTCGCCTGGCAGCTGCAGCACAACCGCGGCTCCTCGCTACGCACCGCCGGGCTGGACCAGATGACCCGATGCGTGACCGTGCCCGCAATGCGCGGGGGGATCACCGATCGGAACGGTGAGCCACTAGCCGCCAACACGCCGATGGACGACATTTGGGCGGTGCGCGGGATGGCGTCCCGGTCGGTGCTGAGCCGCCTCGCGCCGCTGATCGCGCAGCCGGCGACGACCGTGCGGCGCACTGTGGCCGGCTCGGACGCGCTGATCGTGCCCGTCGCGACGCTGCCACCCACCGCCGCGGCCCGCGTCGCAGCCGTGCACCTGCCCGGCGTGCTCGTCATCCCGACGGCACACCGGACCTACCCGTATGGTGCGCTGCTCGGGCCGGTGCTCGGCTGGACCGGGGTTGCCACAGAGGCCGATATGCAGCACTGGCCGGAGCTGGCGCTCGGCGCGATCGTCGGGCGGGCCGGCCTCGAGCAGCAGTACGACCCGATCCTGCGCGGGGTGGACGGTCAGCAGTGCGTGTACGTCGACCCGGCCGGCACGCCGGTTGCCCTGGCGTCCTACCGAGCGCCGGTGCCGGGCACATCGCTGCGGCTCACGATCGACCTGGGGCTGCAGCGCCACGTGGCCAACGCGTTGGCCACTGCTGTGCGGAAAGGCGGCAGCCAGGGTGCCGCCGTCGTCATGGATCCGCGCAGCGGGCAGGTACTGGCAATGGCCAGCTACCCGTCCTACGACGACAACGTCTTCGGCCCGCCGGTGGACGAGGAGGGGCTGGCCGCTCTCAACAGCGCGCCTGGCGACCCGCAGCTCGAGCACGTCACTCAGCTCGCCGCGCCACCCGGTTCGACGTTCAAGCTCGTCGTCTCGGCAGCGAACATGGCGCATCAAACCTGGTCGCCCGATCAGGTCGTCCCCACCGGCGGGGCCTGGACGCTCGATGGGCACACCTTCCACAACTGGAGCGCGCTGCCGCCGCAGAACCTCGTGCAGGCGATTGCTTGGTCCAACGACGTTTATTTCTACAAGTTGGCCTGGGCGCTCGGTGCGGACAAGATCGTGTCGATGGCCCGGACCCTCGGGGTCGGGGCGCCGACGGGAATCGACCTGCCCGGCGAGGCCGGCGGATATCTCGGCACCCCGGCGGCGCTGGGCGACCAGTGGTACCCGGGCTCGACCGTCCTGCTCGGCATCGGGCAGGGGTACCTCACCACGACCCCGCTGCAGGACGCGCGGTGGACGGCCGGCGTGGCAACCGGTGCGCTCGTCACGCCGCACCTGGGGCTGTCGTTCGGGAGCGGTCGTGCCCCGCTGACCTGGCCGGCTCCCCGCCAGCTCGGCCTCGACCTCGGCCCGGTGCGGGCCGGCATGCGGTCGGCGGTCACCACGGGCACCGCGACGATGCTGGCGTCCTTGCCGGTAGCTGCCGGCGCCAAGACCGGCACGGCTGAGGACCCGAGCGCCGGTGGAGAGGGCCTCGACTCCTGGATGTCCGCCGTCGCCCCGATCAACGCGCCGAGCATCGAGGCGACGGCGTTCATCCGCGGGCAGGGCAACGGGCACCCGTCAAGCGAAGTCGTCCGCGACGCACTCGCCTACTGGCTCAAGTAGCGAGTCGAACTGACGCGTCGAACTGACAAGTTGTCCGTGTGTCGCGGCGCTCGCGCGACGCGACACACGGACAACTCGCGAAGGTAAGGCGGACAACTCGCGGTCGGTTAGCCGACCTCGGCGAAGTCTTCGTCGAACGCGTCGAGGATTTCCCGGTGGATCAGGCAGGTGGCCGCGCCCTCGGCGACGCAGGTGAGCGGGCGCTCGGCGAGCCGGACCGGGAACCCGAACGCGTCCTCGAGCAGCTTGTCGAATCCGCGCAGCAGGGTGCCCCCACCGAATGCCCACACTCCGTCGTCGAGGATGTCGTCCACGGCCTGCGGGGGTAGGTCCTCCAGGCAGCTGGCGAGCGTGGTGATGATCGTGTCCGCGGTGGGCCGGATGGCGTCGACCACCTCGCCGACGCTGAGCGTCACCAGCCGCGGCTGACCGGTGCTGGCGTCGATGCCCTGGGCCACCAGCGACGTGTTCGGCTCGGTGGCGACGTGGCACTTCACGCTCTCGGCGGTGAGCTCGCCGACCACGAGCTGGTGCTGACCGCGCAGGTACTGGTACAGCGCAAGGGTCATCTCGTCGCCGGCCACCCGGCACGAGCGGTGCGCCAGCACACCGCCGAAGCAGAATGCGGTGACCTCGGCGGTGCCGCCGCCCACGTCGACCACCATGTGCGAGCGGGGTTCCAGGGGGTTGACGCCGCAGCCGACCACCCCGGCGATCGGCTCGGGGAGCAGCCGCGCCCGCCGGATGCCGGCCTCGTCGGCAGCCTCGATGAGCGCGCGGCGCTCCAGGGCAGTGGCCCCGGCCGGCACGCCGATGACGGCGCGCGGGCGAATGCGCTGCCACGGGTGCTCGGTGACCCGGCTCAGGATGCCGACGATGAACGCGCGCGCGGCCTCGAGGTCGACGATCACGCCGTCGCGCAGCGGCCGCAGGGTGGCGAGGCCGACCGGGCAGCGACCGGTCAGTGCCCGTGCGTCGTGGCCGAGCAACAGGGGCGTGAGCCGCTTGCCGCGGGCGCCGCCCCGCACCACCATGACCGACGGCTCGTCCAGGACGATGCCGCGCCGCACCTGACACACGACGGTGTTTGCCGTGCCAAGATCGATTCCGAAACCGCCCATGGCCGCCGCCCAAGGTTGCGTTCGTCCGTGTATTAACGATAAAGACGAGACGCGCTCAGCGCAGCTGTGGATTCACAATTCGTTTTGAGAATTTCCGCGGACACTACCCCCAGAGGGTATCGTGGCCGTGTGTACGGCTACACGGAAAACAAGGACGCCTACCTCAAACGACTGCGGCGCATCGAGGGGCAGGTCCGCGGTATCGCGCGGATGGTCGAGGAAGACAAGTACTGCATCGACATCCTCACTCAGGTGAGCGCCGCGACGAAGGCTCTCCAGTCGGTCGCCCTCGGCCTGCTCGACGAGCACATGGCCGGCTGCGTGGTGGACGCCGCCCGCGCGGGCGGCGCCGAGGCCGATGCCAAGGTCAGGGAGGCCTCGGACGCCATCGCCCGCCTCGTCCGCTCCTGACGCGGTCCGTCATGTCGCGGGCGCCGTCCTTCACCGACCGATGAGTTGCCGGCTGTTGCCGAGTCTTACCCGGTGCCGTCACCACTCCAGGGAGGTCAGGATGACGATCACGGCAACCCGCATCGCGTCGATCAGCCTTGTGTGCGTTCCGACGCCGGACCAGGACCGCGCCATCGAGTTCTACGAGTCGCTGGGCTTCGAGAAGCGGACGGACATACCGTTCGCCGACCGCTACCGGTGGGTAGAGGTCTATCCGCCTGTGGGCTCGACCGGCATCGCCCTGGCGCCTCCGCCGCCGGAGGGCGGCGAGGTCACGCCGATGCACACTGGTATCACGTTGACCACCGATGACATCGACGCCACCCACGCCGAGCTCAAGGCGCTGGGGGTCGACGTCGACGCCGAGGTGTCACGGATGGGCGAGCCGGTGCCGCCGCTGTTCTGGTTCCGGGATCCCACCGGACACACTCTGATGATCGTGGAGCAGCACCCCGCATGACCCCCGAAGGCGGCCGCGATTTCGCGACTATCGTCGATGCGCATCGAGCCGAGCTCCACGCGCACTGCTACCGGATGCTCGGCTCGGTGCACGACGCGGACGACGCACTCCAAGAGACGCTGATACGTGCCTGGCGTGGCTGGGCGGGACTTCGCGAGAACAGCTCGGCCCGGTCGTGGCTGTATGCCATCGCCACGAACGTGTGCCTGACCGAGCTCGCGCGGCGGCGCAGGCGCGTGCTGCCGCACGACTTCGGACCGGCGGCCGAGGGGGATGCGCCGCCCGGGATGCCGGTCGCCGAATCGGTGTGGCTGGACCCCTACCCGGACCAGTCGATCGGCGTCCCTGAGGGCAAGGCGACTCCGGAAGCACGGTACGAACAGCACGAGAGCATCGAGTTGGCGTTCGTGGCGTCCCTGCAGCATCTGGCCGCCAAGCAGCGTGCCGTGCTAATCCTGCGCGAGGTACTCGGATTCAGCGCGCAGCAGACGGCCGAGATGCTGTCGACGACGGTCGCGTCGGTGAACAGCGCACTCCAGCGCGCTCGGGCGACGGTGTCGTCACGAATCCCGGCGCGCACGCAACAGGCGAGCCTGCGCATGCTGGGCGATCACGGTCTGCGCGATCTCGTCGGCCGATACGTCGACGCATGGGAGCGTTGCGATGTCGACGCGTTCGCGGCACTACTCGTGCAGGACGCCACCTTCGCGATGCCACCGCTGGCCACGTGGTACGCCCCCCGCGAGTCGATCGTCGCCTGGGCGCGTGCGTACGCGATGTCCGGCGCCTGGCGCTGGAAGACCGTGCTTACCCAGGCGAACGCTCAGCCGGCCCTCGCCTTCTATGCGTGGGACGAGCCGGCCGGCGTCTATCTGCCCTTCGCGCTCAACGTGCTCACGCTGCGCGAGGACCGCATCCGGGACGTGACCGCCTTCATCGTCCGAGCTACCGACGCTGCCGATGCTGAGTCCTACATACGCTTTCCCGAACAGCCGCTCGACCGGCAGCGGCTCAGCGGCACCTTCGAGCGGTTCGGGCTGCCGCACCACCTCAACTAATAGACCGAGTAGCCGGCCGGGAGTGGGCCGCGGCCGGACAACGCGAGCAGGACGTCCTGCCCGGACCTGTTCGCGGCGCGCTGCGCGACGTAGACAAGGCTTTCGCGCAGCGCGCTCGGTGGGGCGGCCAGGTCGGCGCTCACGGCGCGAGCGATGTCGAGTGCGTGGATGGTGAGTTCGGCGGTACGCGATGGCAGGAACTGCGCCAGAGTCATGGTGCCGGCCGGGCTGCCGATCTTCGCCTCCGCCGGGCTTTGCTCGATCAGCGCGATCACCGCAGTCGAGGTCCCCGCAATTGCGCCGGCCGGGTCGTCACCCAGAGCACGAACCGCCTCGCGGCCGCGGGCTGCGATCGCCTCGTCGCTGAAGTAGGGGCTGCCCGGCGGCTGCGGCCGTTGCGGACGGAGCAGGTACTCCTCGAGCGTCGTGTGGCCGCGGTTGGCGTGGGCGACCAGTTCGCGCACGCTCCAGTTACCCAGCCCTGGCGCGTCCCACGCCGAGTCCGGCACGGCCCGCACCGTCTCGACCAGAAACCCGGACGCGTCGCGAAAAGCAGTCACCGATTCGTCGTCCATGGACCGACTCTCCCGCAGACGTGCTGGAATGACCATGGCGATAACGCGGAGGACAGATGGCACGAGTGTTCGTCACCGGGTCGGCGGACGGGCTCGGTCTCATGGTGGGACGTCTGCTGGTCGAACAGGGGCACAGCGTCGTGCTCCACGCGCGCAGCGACGCACGGGCCAGTGATGCGCAGGCGGCGCTGCCGCAGGTGGAGGCGGTGCTCGTCGGCGACGTGTCGACGCTCGCGGCCATGCGCGATCTCGCGGGGCAGGCGAACGACACAGGCCGGTTCGACGCGGTGATCCACAACGTCGGGCTCGGCTACCAGGAACCGCGCCGCGTCGAGACCGTCGACGGCCTCTCGCAGCTCTGGGCGGTCAACGTGCTCGCGCCCTATGTGCTCACCGCCCTCATGGACAAGCCCGACCGGCTCGTCTATCTGACCTCGGGCATGCACCTCGGTGGTGATCCGAGCTTGTCGGATCCGCAATGGACTGCGCGCCGCTGGAACGGCTCCCGAGCGTATTCGGACACGAAGCTGCACGACATGCTGCTCACCTTCGGCGTCGCGCGGCGCTGGCCCGATGTGTCGGCGAATGCGGTCAGCCCGGGATGGGTGGCGACCCGTATGGGTGGCCCGGGGGCGCCGGACGACCTGGACCAGGCGCATCGGACGCAGGCTTGGCTGGCCGTGAGCGACGAGGCCGCAGCCCGGGGGAGTGGCGGCTACTACTACCACCAGCGGCCGGCGGACGTGCACCCGGCGGCACGAGACCCGGGGCTCCAGGACGGGCTGCTGGACTACTGCGGCGATGTGTCCGGGGTCGCCCTGGGATAACGGGAGGTATACAGCTGAGCTGCGGGTTCTTACGGCAGCTGCAGCACTCCGTCGACGCGGCGTGGCAGCCGCCACGGGTTGGCTTCCTGGAGGGCAGGCGGCAGCATCGCGTCCGGGGTTGACTGGTATGCGATCGGACGCAGCCACCGTTCGATCGCGGCGGCGCCCACCGACGTGGACCGTGAGTCGGTCGATGACGGGTACGGTCCACCGTGCTGCGTGGCCCAGGTGACGGCAACCCCGGTCGGATAGCCGTTCCACACGATGCGCCCAGCGCGCTGCCGCAGCACGTCGAGCTGCGCGGTCGGGGTTTCTTCGGCGCCGGCGTGAACGGTGGCGGTGAGCGATCCGGGCAGCCGGGCAAGCAG
>JBPYES010000196.1:0-10015 GCA_051984825.1 Jatrophihabitantaceae bacterium | reverse complement strand
CGCCTGCGATCAGCTCGTCGATGGTGCGCCCGTTGCCGGCATCCGTCCAGGCGAGCAACCGGCCCAGCGGCGGACGGTAATCGCCGACCGCCGGGGCGAACTCCTCGTCGTGGATCAGCAGCGCGAGGTCCTCGCGGGCGCACACATCGCGCAACTGCGGGCCCGCAAACCCCGTGTTGAGAAGGACCGTCCGCGCGCCCACCTTGGCTCCGGCCACGAGCGACTCGAACAGCCGCCGGTCGTTCCGGCACAGGATCCCGACGCCTGCGCCGGCCGGAAGCCCCGCGGCGAGCCAGGCGTTGGCAAGCGCATTCGACCGCTCGTCCAGCTCGGTGAACGTGCTCGAGCCGCGTTCGTCGATGATCGCCGGCCGGTCGCCGTGCAGCTGCGCCCCGGCACTGACCAACATGCCCAGCGGGCCGTAGGCAGCAAGTCCGCGCAGCGTCCGCACGTAGCGCTGCGGTGGCGCGATGGCCACCGCACCGCTGGCGACCAGCGCCGCTACCGAGAACGCCTCGTCGACCGAGCGCTTCAGCAGGCTGCGAAGCACACCATGAGTTCTAGCATGGAGGCATGGCAACCGCACGGTGCGAGGGGCCGGGATGCACCGGTCCGGCCACTGAGACGACCGTCACCGGCCAGCACCTGTGCGAGCGCTGCCACGACTGGCGTCTCGCGGACGAGTCAGCGTGCATGGCGCTCAACGGGGCACCCGCGCCCATCGCGTCCACCGCGTGGTGGCGGCGGCTACTCCGCAGGCGCTTCTGAGCTCATCACGCCAGGGCGCTCGTCGTGCGCCGGCTCGCAGCGCAGGCTGTGGCCGACCGACGTGAGGCACTTGCCGTCGGACAGACGCCACTGCCACCCGTGCATCTGACAGGTCAGCACACCGTCTTCGACCCGCCCGAACCGGGACAGATCGGCCTTCAGATGCGCGCAGCGGCGCTGCACCATCCAGCCGTCCAGCTCGATCATCTCGGCGGCCTCGACAGCGTTCTGCTCGGTGTACCAGCCCTCGGCGTAATTCAGTCGTTCCTCGGACAGGCACTTGAAGAAGGCGTAGATGAACTCGTTGTACGGGCCGACGCGCTGCGCCGAGAACCGGCACGACAGGAACAGCGAGTTGACCCAGTCGATCTCGTGCTCCGCAACCAACTTCTCCAGGTACGCGCGCCGTGTCCGGAACCGGTAACGCACCTTCTCCCCCGCGTACTCGCGCACCTCCCGAGCCACGAAGTCGATGACGAAGTCGATATCTCCTCGTTCGGCGTCCTCGGCGGTGAACCGCACCCCGCCGTTGATGCCGGCGGCCATGTGCTCCGCCTCTTCGAGTAGCGGGGTGAACCACTCGGTGAGCTCGGCGAGAACGTCGATCTCGGGGTGCGGCCAGCTCTTCTTGGCGATCTCGACCTCTGGCATGCGGCGCGCCTGCATGTCGCGTAGGTAGCCCGTCTTGTCGCCGAAGATCGACTGGGGATCGACCGGATGCTGAACGCGACACGTGGGATCGTCCAAGTCGGCAACGGAACCGGGCAGCAGCAGCCGCCCCTCGTCGTGACCCTGCCCGGCGAGCCAGTCGAGGTAGACGAGCTGGTCCGGGAAGATGTTCGACTCGTCACCGAAGATGTCGTTGAAGCCCCACAGCTCCTCGTCGAGGAAACACGGTGGGCCGGCCGTCGGGAAGACGAACCGCGCCCCGGCCTCCTCGATGTAGCGCAGCGTCCGGTCGAACTGCCGCTCGCGCTTCGTCTTGCCCAATGCCTGCTTCGCCCGCTTGGGCAGCTCGTACACCATCGGAAACCAAATCGCGCCGGAGAACTGCACCAGGTACGCGTCTATCGGCCCCAGCTCGTTGAACGCGCTCAGATCAGACGGCCGGGCGTCGTTCTGATTGAGCAGCCGCGCTGTTCCGTCGGAAACCCACAGCGACGAGTCGCCGATCGGGCCGTCGCTCGGTGACACCAGCGACTGGATCATGATCTGCAGCCCGTCCAGCTCGATGACTTCCCCCGACTCGGGCTTGACGAAGGTCCGGAAGCCCAGGTCGCGCAGCTCGTCCTCCAGCTGCGAGGTCGGGTAGTCGGGCAGCAGGACGGTGATGCCCTTGCTGACGTGGCGGCGCAGCTGGTCGGCGTCGAAGTGGTCGCGGTGCAGGTGGCTGACGAACAGGTAGTCGGCCTGCCCGATGGTGTCCCAGTCGAGCTGCGAGTTGTCGGGGAATGGGAACCACGAGCCGAAGTAGGCCGGGTTCACCCACGGATCGGTGAGGATGCTGCCGTGGGCGGTCTCGATCAGCATGCTGGCGTGGCCCAGTCCGGTCACTCGCATGCCTGTCACGGTAACGGTTGGTCGGTGTCCAGCAGCGACCACACCTCCATGTCCTGACGGACGCCGGCGACCGGGAATGCGCTGCGCAGCACACCCTCTCGGGTCATCCCGAGCCGGCGCGCCACGGCAATGCTCCGGTCGTTGGCGGGAGTGCAGTGCCACTCGACGCGATGCACGCCGCGCTCGAACGCCCACGCGATCATGTGGCGCACCGTCGTCGTCATCAGCCCGCGGCCCTGCGCGTCGACAGCCAGCCACACGCCGAGCTCGGCAACCCCGAACGTGACGTCGAACACCCGGAAGAGCGCGCCGCCTGCCAAGTGGTCGTCCAGCCAGATCCCGAAGATGTGCCCGGAGTCGGCCGCATGCCGGTCGGCGTAGCGCTGCAGGAATTCACGCGCGCCGGCCTCGTCCGTGATCGCTGTCGCCCAGGGCAGCCATGGCGCGAGATGAGGACGGGCGCCCTCCAGGAACGCCGTGAACTCGCCCGCATGCCAGGGCTCGAGCGCGCGTAGCTCCGCATCGTCGCTCAAGGACAGCTTCAGCATCGGTGTGTTCCTCCGTCCATAACAAACGTTTGGTACGTATGCTAGCCCGTATGCCAGCACCTACCGACCATGAGGCTCGCCGGCGGGACGTCTCCGAGGCGGTATGGCAGGTGCTCGCCCGGAACGGCTTCGGAGGTTTGACGCTGCGTGCCGTGGCCGCCGAGATGGGAGCGTCGACGGGTCTGCTCACCCACTACTTCCCGTCGAAGGACGCCCTCGTGCAGCACGCGCTCGCCGTCGCCGAAGAGCGCACCGCGACCCGGCCGCTGCGCCAGGGTGGGCTGCGCGAGGCGCTCCTCGACGTGCTGCCACTTTCCGCTGCGTCGCGCACGATGAATCGTGTCTGGGTCAGCTCCTGGGACGCCGCGCTGGGCGATCCGGAGCTGCACGCAGCCGAGCGGGCCCGCTACCAGCGCTGGCGGGCGCGGCTGCGTCCGCTGGTCGTGGATGCCCAGCACCGCGGGGAGCTCCCGGCGGGCAGCCCTGACGACCTCGTGGCGACCGTGGCCGCGTTCACCCACGGGCTGGTCGTGCAGGCGCTCTTCGACCCCCGGGCGTTCCCCCGAACCCGTCAGGTCGCCCTGCTCGACAATTTCCTGAAAGGGTGGAAGCCGCCAACGGCTGCTTGATTCATATTGACGATCTGCGATCTACTCTGTTCGGTACTTTGCGTACTCCAGGGGAGGGCGACATGACAGAGCACAACGGGGCATGGTGGGACAACCCCGAGATGGAGAAGGCACGCCTGCGCCGGCACCTGGAGATCATCACCGAGGCGCGACCCGAGGTCGCCGTGGCCAGTGGTGAGTCAGATGATCTTGCCGACATGCAGTACATGCACCGTGAGGGCGCGATCCTGGTTCGGGACGCCGACCTCGCTCGTGTCGCTGAGATCATTCCTGGTGAGGTGCAGGCGAGCCTGATCAACGGCGTCACCTTGTATCGGCCACGTGACCTCGATACCGAGGCGGCGGTTACCCAGATCGACAATCAGCTCGGCGTCGGCGTCGCAACCCCGGACCACGTCGTTCACGTGACCAGTGAGTCAGGCGCCTGCCCAGCCAGCGAGCCGGAAGACGCCGATCTGCCGCCATATCCGGGCCTGAACTCCGAACCGGCATCCGATGGCAGCGGAGTCTTCGTCTCCGTGGTCGACACCGGATTCCTGCCCAGCCTGGACGACGAGCGACACCCCTGGCTGGCGGGCGTTACGGGCGACGAAGAGAGCTACGACCCTGCGGACATCCGGCCCTTCGCGGGACACGGAACATTCGTCGCGGGAATCGTGCGCTGCATGGCACCGGCGGCGGAGGTTCGAGTCGAGGGCTACCTCACGCACGGTGGCACAATTTTCGAGTCCGAGATCATCCAACAGCTCAACGAAGCGCTCGATCGCGTCCCGGACATCATCAGCCTGTCCGCGGGAACGATGACTCGGCGAAACCTAGGCCTGCTCGGCTTCGAGGTCTTCTGGGAGAACCGGCTGCGCCACTACAAGGGGACGGTTCTCGTCGCAGCGGCAGGCAACAACAAGCATCGCGGACCGTTCTGGCCCGCCGCGTTTCCATGGGCAATCTCGGTCGGCGCCGTGGACGAGCACTACGAGCGGGCACCCTTCACGAACTACGGCAGCTGGGTCGATGTTTACGCGCCGGGCGTCGGCATCGTCAACGCATTCCCGGACGGTGTTTACACGTACCAGGAGCCACCGCACGCGGGCGAGGTCTGCAAATTCACACACGGCATGGCGCGCTGGAGCGGTACCTCGTTTGCAACGCCGATCGTGTCCGGAATGATCGCCGCGCGCATGTCGGCCACCGGTGAGACCGGCCGCCAGGCCGCAGATGCTGTGCTCTCAATGGCGCGGCAGAACGCACGCCCGCGCGTCGGCGCGATTGTGAAGCCGACCTGATCAACGAAGGCGCGTCGGCGATGTGAGTGCGTTTCAGCCCGAGGATCTGCTGCCGCTCGCGCTGTCTCGCCCGCGTGACGCCGAACATCAGGCGCGGCGACTCTTGGCATCGGCGGCGCCGGCGACGGACCGCTCCTATGCGCATCAGGCGCTCGGGATCGTGCTCCGTGACCGGGGTCAGCTTGAGGGCGCACTAAGCCAGCTGCGCGCGGGGTTGAAGGAAGCGCAATCATCCGGCAGCAAACAGCGAATCGCTGATGTGCTTGCGACTCAGGGTGTGGCGCTCGTCCTTGCTGGGCGCTCTCACGCCGGCATCGGCCAGCTCGGTCGCGCTCTTCAACTGTCCAGTGGGACTACGCGTGCTCGCGTACAGCTGCGTCGAGCACACGTGCTGTTGCGGCTCGGCCGCTTCCAGGACGCGCTCGACGACCTGCGAGCGGCACGCGCAACGTTTAGGGCCAGTCGCGACGTCGTCTGGGAAGCCCGATCACTTAACAATAGGTGCGAAGTGCACTTAGCCCTCGGGTCGCTGGCTCGCGCTGAGCGCGATGCCATCGCGGCAGAAAGGTCGTTCTCTGCGGTAAATCAGCAACTTGAAGCCGCCCAGGCGCGCCTGAACCTCGCGCTCATCGCTTACCGGCGCGGCGACCTTCCACGGGCGCTAAGCCTGTTCGCTGAAGTTGCGACGCTGTACCGCCAGCTCGGTTGGTTGTCCCCGGCCCTGGTCATCGATCGGTCGAGCGCGCTGCTCGCGGCTGGATTGGCCTCGAACGCATTGGAGAGCTTGAACGAAGCCCTTGGGAGAGCGGACATCCAGCCCCCCAGGCGGGCCGAACTGCTGCTTGCCGCAGCCACGGCGGCGCTCGCGGCCGGTGAGCCGGAACGCGGTGAAAGGTTCGCGCGACAGGCATCTCGCATGTTCCAGGCACAGCAGCGGGCCTGGTGGCTGGTGCGCAGCCGGCTGATGCGATTGCGCTGCCAGTTCGCGGCCGGGCAAGCAACCCCATACATGCTCAAGACGGCCACGGAGATCGCGCAGACGCTCCGTGCGGAGCACAGCGACGACGCCACAACTGCGTATCTGCTCGCCGGAGAGATCGCTGCGCGGCGTGGCAACGGCTCGGCCCGCTCGCTGTTCCGCGCGGCGGCGTCCCGGCGCTATCGGGGGTCGGCGCTGAGCAGGTCGGTCGGCTGGCTGGCGCATGCCCTCGCGTACGGAGCCGATGGCCAAAGACATGCCCTGCTACTCGCGGCGTGCGGGCGCGGGCTGGACGCACTGGACGAGCACCGGATGACGCTCGGCAGCACCGAACTGCGCGCTCTGGCCACCGGGCACGCCCGCGCGCTGAGCGATCTCGCACTGCATCACGCCGTCCAGGCCAGCGACCGAACGTTGCTCGCATGGACCGAGCGCACTCGGGCCACGACGCTGCTGGCGCCGTCGGTGCTGGGGCAGCGCGACACATCACTGGTCGGCCAGCTCGCACGGCTTAGGGCAGTGGCCAGCCGTCTGGACGAGGCGCGCGCCGCAGGCCTGCCCACCACCCGGCTGGAACGCGAACGGAGTCGGCAGGAGGCGGCGATCCGTGCTCAGCAGCACCATCGAAGAGCGACCGCCAAGGGGTCGCCGTTACAGGTGGACGTCGACGGGCTCATCGACGCCACGGCCGACGCCGTGTTGCTGGAGCTGGTCGACGTCGAGGATGCGCTGTACGCGGTCGTCGTCCATAAAGGCACGGTCGAGCGATACGAGATCGGCCCGCTGCGCGCCGCGATGGAGACGATCGGGTATGCCCAGTTCCAGTTGCGACGTGTCGGACGTGGCGGGAAAGTCGACCTTGCCGAGGTTGGGAGGCGGTTCGAGCGTGCCGTCCTCGGTGAGGTCGTCGCGCACATCGCTGACGCCCCGATCGTGATCGTGCCGCCAAGCCGGATGCATGCCAGCCCATGGGGGATCGCACCGTCGCTGCTCGTACACCCCTTCACGGTCGCGCCGTCGGCGGCCATGTGGCTTCGCGCCCGGCGAATCACGCAGCCCGCCGCGGAGCGGATCGTGCTCGTCGCCGGACCTGGCCTGGGCACCGAAGGTGCCGAGGTGCACGCCGTCGCAGCCCGCCGCCCGGACGCCCTGCTGCTGGACCGTGACCGTGCTCGAACCGAGCCGGTGATCGCCGCGATCGACGGCTCGTCCCTGGCCCACATCGCTGCTCACGGCAAGCTGCGGGTGGACAACCCGATGTTCTCCGAGCTGCGCTTGCACGACGGCCCGCTGACCGTCTACGACTTCGAGCGCCTGAAGCGTGCGCCGTACCGGCTCGTGCTCTCGGCATGCGATTCGGGCAGGGTGGCCGCCGTCGGCACTGACGAGTTGCTCGGCCTGGCCACGACGCTGCTCGGCATGGGAAGCGCCGGCGTGGTCTCCAGCATCACCGTGGTGAACGACGCCGCGACGGTGCCGGTCATGGAGAGCGTTCACACGTCGCTGGAGGCCGGAGCCGATCTCGCCCACGCGATGCTTGCCAGCCGCCAGCATGCGCTCCGCAGCCCCGTCGAGCTGGCCACCGCCGCGAGCTTCATCGGGCTGGGAACCTAAGGCTCGCTGTATCACGCAGGGGTCGGCACGCCTCCGATCGGTCAAAAGCGCTTTCACATGAGGTATGAGGACAGGAATTGCGGCAGAACAACCCGGTGTAGATATCTGGGCTTACGATCACTCGGAATGATCCGTATGCCGAGGGGGCAACGATGCGCGACGACCCGACCGTGATCGCGCTTGTTGCGCGAGCTAGGGAGGGCGAGCAGGCGGCGTGGGACGAGATCGTAGAGCGGTTCGCGCCCCTTGTGTGGTCGATCTGCCGGCGGTTCCGGCTGAGCGAGGCGGACACGTACGACGTGGGGCAGAACGTGTGGCTACGGCTGGTCGAATACCTGCCGTCGCTACGCGAGCCCGCCGCCCTGCCCGGTTGGCTGGCGACGACCACTCGGCGAGAGTGCCTGCGCGTCCAGCGCAGCGGCTGGCGCAACGAGCGGCAACTGGCGCAAACGGAGCTCGAACTGCCGGCCGACGAAGACACCACGCAGGTCGACCAGTGGCTGATCGCGCACGAGCGCGAATCGGCGCTGCGTCTCGCGTTCGCCCAGCTCGGCGACCGCTGCCAGCAACTGCTCGCGCTGCTCATGCGCGACCCGCCGATGCCGTACGCCGCGATCAGCGCCGACCTCGGCATTCCGATCGGAAGCATCGGCCCGTCGCGGGCGCGGTGCCTGGACCAGCTGCGAAGCAGTCCGCACGTAGCCGCGCTCAGCGACGGGCCGGCAATCACCAATGGAGGGGAGGGTCGCCGTGACCGGCGCATGGTGGGACGATGACGACCAGCTACTGAGCTCGGTAAAGACCGCGCTGGCCGCGGCGGACGAAGTGCCGAAGCGCTTCGTCGAGATAGGCAAGGCGTCGTTCACGTGGCGCGACATAGACGCCGAGCTTGCGGCGCTTACGTACGACTCGGCCAAGGACGCTCTCGCGGGTGCCGGCACCCGCGCCGAGCCGGCCGCACTACGTTGCCTGACCTTCGACGCCAGCCAGCTGACGATCGAGCTCGAGATCATCGGCGATGCGCTGCACGGGCAGCTCGTGCCACCGCAGCCGGGGTCGGTCGAGATCCGGCACGCCGACGGCGCATCCAGCACGGCCCCGGTGAACGACGTCGGCTACTTCACCGCGGCGCCGGTGCCCACCGGCACGTTCCGGGTCTATTGCCACACCGCGAACGACATCATCGTCCAGACCGACTGGATCAGTCTGTAGCGATGAGCGCTTGCGCGAAGAGCCCGCCGGCCGCGACGCGGCCCGCGCCGTAGGCGCGGAGTGGCGCGAGGCATCCGCCCCTTGGGGGCGGTGCCGGAGCGACACATCCGGCGGGTAGGTCAGTGCGCTTGCGCGAAGAGCCCGCCGGCCGCGACGCGGCCCGCGCCGTAGGCGCGGAGTGGCGCGAGGCATCCGCCCTTGGGGGCGGTGCCGGAGCGACACATCCGGCGGATTAGTTCGGCGGCTCGTAGCCGCCGACCACATCGGCGAGCAACTCGGCGAACGAGATCGCGGTGTCGTCCTCGTGCAGCGGGCCGACGAGTTGTGCGCTGATCGGCAGTCCTGCCGTTGTGCGGCCGACCGGCGCTACCACCGCCGGGAGGCCGGCCAGCGCAGGATGTGCCGTCCAGAACACCAGCCGATCGTCGCGCTCCTCTCGCGCCAACGCCGGGCTGAACGTCGCCGGGCACAAGAAGACGTCAACGTCGGTGAAGTACCGCGTCCAAGCGGCACGGGCAGCCATGCGCCGCTGCTCCTGCGCGATGACGTCGGCGAACGCGGGCAGGTCGTCGCCGGGCTGGGGGTATGCGAAGAACAACCCTACGTGGAAGCCGAAAGACTCGGCGTCGCGTACCGGATCCACATCGGACGGCCAGCCTTCGACGATGGTCGCCCCGGCCGCTGCAAGGGCGCTGACAGCAGTACTGAGCCCCGCACCCACCTCGCTGGTCACGGGCGCAGCGGCGTGATCCAACACGACGCCCACCCGGACGTCGGCCAGCCGGGAGTGCCGCGGCGGGGCAAGCGTCCACGAATACGCCTTTGCCTGCGGGACTTCCGGGCCGGCCACCACCTGCAACGCGATCCGCAGGTCAGCTGCTGATCGCGCCAGTGGGCCGACCGTCGACAGGTAGGTCATGTCACTGGGCCCCGCGACCACACCAGGCGGCTGCATCCCGGTCAGCGGCACCGTGCCCACGCTGGGCCGCAGCCCGTAGACCCCGCAGAAGCTCGCCGGAATGCGCACCGAACCGACCAGGTCGGTGCCGTGCTCCAGGAACGTCAGGCCCGCGGCGACGGCCGCAGCCGCCCCGCCCGACGAGCCGCCCGGGCTGTGCTCAGCGGACCACGGGTTGCGCGTCTCGCCGTACAGGTCGTTCGCCGTACGCGCGAAGTCGCCGAGCATGAACGCCACGTTCGTCTTGCCGGTGACGATCGCCCCGGCGTCTCGCAGCCGGCGCACGACGGTCGCGTCTTTAGCGGCAACGAAGTCGCGGAATGCTGGATTGCCCCATGTGGTGTGCAGTCCCGCGACGTCGAAGCTCTCCTTGATCGTGACAGGGACGCCGTGCAGTGGCCCGGCCGAGACGCCTCGCGCCGTCGCCTCGTCGGCCGCCGCGGCTTCGCGGAGTGCAATCTCCC
>JBPYES010000195.1:0-3851 GCA_051984825.1 Jatrophihabitantaceae bacterium | reverse complement strand
CGCGTTCGATCGTCACGCTGCCTGGGCAGGCCACGCCCGTCACTGCGAGCGTCTACGACCACGGCACGGCGGTGTCGAACGTCTCGGTGACGCTCTCCGCGCCGGCCGGGTGGACCGTGTCACCGGCTGCGCCGATCAGCGTGGGCACCATCGCTCCCGGGGCGAGCGCACCCGTGACCTGGCAGGTCACCGCGCCGACCGGCGCCCCGGCGGGCGCGATACCGCTGACCGTCGACGCCAGCTATCAGGACGGCGGGCAGACCATCCACAGCCAGGCTGCGATCAATGCGATCGTGCCGTCCGCCGACCTCAGCAGCGCATTCGACAACGTCGGCATCACCGATGACACGAGCACGAGCGTGGGCAACATCGACGGAGCGGGCTCCAGCCTGTCCGCGCAGGCCCTCGGCGCCGTGGGTGTGACGCCAGGCTCGCTCGTGAGCCACGGCGGTTTCGCGTTTGCCTGGCCGAACGTAGCCGCCGGGCAACGCGACAACGTCGTTGCCAACGGGCAGTCGTTCCAGCTGAACGGATCGGGCACGAAGCTGGGCCTGCTCGCCACCGCCACCTATGGACCGGCCAGCGGTGCGGGCACGATCACGTATTCGGACGGGACGACGCAGCAGTTCAGCGTCACGGTGCCCGACTGGTATTCGAACCCGCCGAGCGGTAGCGACGTCGCGATCACCATGTCCTACCGGAACCGGTCCGGTAACACCCAGCAGCAACACGCGATCCACGTCTTCCTGGTTAGCGTCCCGTTGCAGACCGGGAAGACACCGACCGGCGTCACGCTGCCTTCCGTCAGCCCGGCGCCGCCCGTCAGCGGAACACCGTCCATGCACGTCTTCGGCATTGCCCTGGGGTAACTGATACGCCGGCACGTCCTCGCGTGACCCTGCCGTTGTCCACCGAGGTGTCCGTGCGCTAAGGCCGAGCTGCCGCTCTAGCCGAGTTGCGCCCACGCTGCGTCGGGCACCGCCTCGGCTAGCCGGCAGGTGTTCGTCTCGACCTCACCGGGGGTGCGCATGCCGACGACCACGGAGGCAACGCCAGCATGCCGCAGCGGGAATTGCAGTGCGGCATGCGGCAGTGTGGTGCGGTGCGCACGGCATACGCCGGCGTACGCACGCGCCTCCGCGAGCCGTTCGGCGGATGCCGGCGCGTAGTCGAAGTGCGCGTCGTCTGCAGGCCAGGAGTTTGCGAGCAGCCCGGAGTTGTACGGGGCCGCGGCGAGGACGCCGATGCCTCGCTCGGCGCAGGCGTCGAGCAACGGTCCAGCGGAACGGTCTGCGAGCGTCCACCGCCCGGCAACCATGATCGTGTCGACGTCGGACTCCGCCACGATTCGCAGGAGCGGCTGCCGGTAGTTCATGCCGGCTCCGACAGCGCGGATCACGCCTTGCTCGCGCAACTCGACCAGCGTGGGGATCGTCTCTGCGATCGCCCGGTCCAGCTGCGCGTCCGGATCGTGGGCAAGGACGACATCGACGCGGTCCATGCCCAGACGGCGCAGGCTCGCCTCGAGTGATCGCAGCACGCCGTCGCGGCTGAAGTCGAACACCCTGGTCAGGTCGTCGGGGACGTCGAACCCGGCGGCCAGGTCGCTGCCGGACGGGTGCGTGTTCGGCACGAGCAGGCGCCCGACCTTGGTCGAGACGGCGAACTCGGCCCGGGGCCTGCCGGCGAGCCCGGCGCCGAGGCGGCGTTCGGACAGGCCCAGACCGTAGTGGGGCGCCGTGTCGAAGTAACGGACGCCGGATCGCCAGGCCGCGTCCACCGTCGCCGCGGCCGTCTCGTCGTCGAGGGACGCGTAGAGGTTGCCGAGCGGGGCACCGCCGAGGCCCAACTCGGTTATCGCGAGCCCGGTCCGCCCGAGGCTGCGGCGGTTCACGGCCGCCACGGCTGTTCGGGCACTGCGAGATCAGGCATGGCGGTGCGCGTCAATCTGCATGGAAGACCTCTTCCGCGGGCGCCCACCACTCCCCCTCCGCGGCGGTCTCGAGCGGCTGCTGACACGGGTCGGTCACTTGCCACCAGCGCCGTGTCTCCGGGTCGGCGGCAATGCGCGCGGTGTCGGCGTCGTAGTCCGCGCCGACGTACTCCAGGTAGCTGAACAGCAGCCCGTCCCGCAGGAAGATCGAATAGTTGGTGATGTTGGCCTGGCGCAGCATCTCCAGCACCGACGGCCAAACCGCCGCGTGCAGCCGCCGGTACTCGGCCTCTTTCTCGGGCCGTAGCCGGATCACGGCCGCGATTCGTCTCGCGTCATGCGTGACGTGGCCGGGCTCCTCGCGTGTCATCGGCGCAGGCGGAGCCTGTCCATGCCGCCGTCGACGGCGATCCACGTGCCGGTGGTCGAGCCGGATGCCGGGTCGGCGAGGTAGCAGATCGCGGCGGCCACCTCCGAGGCGGTGACGAGCCGTCCGTGTGGCTGGCGGGCCTCCAGCGCCGCCCGCTCCGCAGCGGGGTCGGCCGCGGCATCGAGCAGCCTGCCCACCCAGGGCGTGTCGGCTGTTCCGGGGTTGACGGCGTTGACACGGATGCCCTCGGGCAGCAGGTCGGCCGCCATGGCCAGCGTGAGCGACAGCACCGCTCCCTTGCTGGCCGAGTACAGCGCACGGTTCGGGAGCCCCGCCGTGGCCGCGATAGAGCAAGTGTTGACGATCGCCGCGTGCGGCGACTCACGCAGTGCCGGCAACGCCGCGCGGGTCACCCGCACGATGCCCACCACGTTGACGTCCAGGACGCGGTGCCACTCCGCGTCGTTATTCGCCTCGATACCGCCCTGTGCGCCGATCCCGGCGTTGTTCACGAGCACGTCCAGGCCACCGAACGCCTCGACGGCCGCGCCGACCGCCACGCGCACCGCGGCGTCGTCCGTCAGGTCGGCGCGCAGGTATTGCATGCCGTCCGGGCCGGACGCAGCGACGTCGAGCACTGCCACTGCGGCGCCCTCGGCGGCGAGCATCGACGCAGTGGCGAGACCGATGCCGGACGCCCCGCCCGTTACGAGCGCGCGCGTCCCGGTGAAGCGCGCCATCAATCAGCGGCCTTTCCGCTCACGAGCCGGGTGATCACCAGGACGGCCAGGATCACGGCGCCGTCCAGGAAGTCGAACCATTCTCCGCTCACTCCGGCGAACGTGAGCACGTTCTGCACCAGGAACAGCAACAGGATGCCAGTAAGCGCGCCGAAGATGCTGCCCTTTCCGCCGTTCAAGCTGACGCCGCCGATGACTGCCGCAGCGAACACCGTGAAGATCGCGCCGCTGCCCTGGTTGGACGCCACTGACGCGAGGTGGCCGGACAGCATGATGCCGGCGAGCGCCGCGAGCAGGCCACCGAGCACCAGTGCGCCGAAGACCATGCGGTTGGTGCGGATCCCGGCGGCGCGAGCAGCCTCCGGATTGCCGCCGATCGCGTAGAGCGCGCGACCGGCGCGGAGATAGCGCAGCGCGAAGATAGCGACCGCGTACGCGATGACGAAAACCCATATCGGTGCGGGGATTCCGAGCCAGTTCGCGGTGCCCAGGTACATCATCGAGCTGCCCATGCCGAAGAACGTCTGCCCCGACGATATGCCGGTGAGCAGCCCGCGCAGGGTGATCAGCATGCCGAGGGTCACAATGAACGCGTTCAGGCCGAGCCACACGACGAGCACGCCGTTGACAACGCCGACCAGCACTCCGACGGCAAGCGCTATCGGTACGGCCCATGCGGATGGCACGAGGTCGACGCCGTGGTTGATGCCCTTGGGCAGGGTGAGCCACGCCGCGACGCCCGGCGCGAGGCCGACCGTGGACTCGAGCGAGAGGTCCATCTTGCCGGTGAGCAGGATGATGGCCTCCG
>JBPYES010000194.1:0-4832 GCA_051984825.1 Jatrophihabitantaceae bacterium | reverse complement strand
ACGCGAGCTGGGTTTAGAACGTCGTGAGACAGTTCGGTCCCTATCCGCCGCGCGCGCAGGAGATTTGAGAAGGGCTGTCCCTAGTACGAGAGGACCGGGACGGACGAACCTCTGGTGTGCCAGTTGTTCCGCCAGGAGCACTGCTGGTTGGCTACGTTCGGAAGGGATAACCGCTGAAAGCATCTAAGCGGGAAGCTCGCTTCAAGATGAGATCTCCCATCCTTCGTGGAGTAAGGCCCCCGGCTAGACCACCGGGTTGATAGGCTGGAAGTGGAAGTGCGGACTAAAGACGCATGGAGCTGACCGGTACTAATAGGCCGAGGACTTGCCACAAAACTTCGCTGGCCCTTTGGGCTAGCTGCTACGCGTCCACTGTGCGGTTCCTGAGGTACGGTCCCCGCTGGAAAGCGGTGCGGGCCATATATCTCAATAGCGTTTCGGCGACCATAGCGAGAGGGAAACGCCCGGTCCCATCCCGAACCCGGAAGCTAAGCCTCTCAGCGCCGATGGTACTGCGCGGGCCACTGCGTGGGAGAGTAGGACGTCGCCGGACACAACTTCGAAGCGAGGGCCGCCGGGCATGACCGGTCGGCCCTCGCTCATTTTGGTTAGTGGGGAAGTCAGTGATGAATAAGGCGGGCGGGCGATCCGGGCGCGGAAGGCCGTCCCGGGATAGTGGGCAGCGGCCAGATCGCGAGCGGCGTGCCGGCCGCGAAGGCGCGGCGCAGCCGCGTAAGGCACGCGGTGGTACCAGCCGGGAAAGCGGGTTCCGAGGCGGCAGCGGAGCGCGGGCCGACCGCGCCGATCGGCAAACGACTCGCGCGCGGGGCGGAGCGGGCCAGCGTGGTTCGGCTGAGCGGACGCCGCCAGCGCGGCAACTGAACGCTGACGACGCCGACCCGGGGCGGCTCGACCCTGCGACACGGGCGGAGCTTCGGACGTTGAGTAAGCCGAACGCGGAGGCAGTGGCGCGGCATCTTGTCGCTGCCGGGGACCTACTGGACGCGAACCCAGAACGTGCCCTGGAGCACGCGCGCGCAGCGAGAGCACGTGCCGCGCGGGTCGCGGTGGTGCGCGAGGCGGTCGGTTTTGCCGCATACCGGGCCGGCGAGTGGGCCGAAGCGCTCAGTGAGCTTCGTGCGGCGCGGCGAATGTCCGGCGATCCGCGCGGTCTGCCCGTCATGGCTGACTGCGAACGCGCACTGGGCCGGCCGCAGCAGGCTATTCGGCTGCTGCGTGATCACGATGTCAGCAAGCTCGATGCGGAGACGTATGCAGAGCTGCTCATCGTGGTTGCAGGTGCCCGGCGCGACCTCGGCCAGCTGGACGCCGCCCTGACCGTGCTCGCCAAAGGTGGCCTCGATCGGGACCGACCCGGGCCTGGATCGATTCGCCTGTGGTACGCGTACGCCGACGCCGTGGCGGCCGCGGATCGACGCCAGGAAGCCGCGCAGTGGTTTGCGGCAGCCGCGGCACTTGATGTGACCGGCGAGACCGATGCGGCCGAGCGGGCGGCGGAACTCGTCTAGGCGCCGCTGCCGCTCCGCCGACCACGCGCGCATTATCGACGGCGCGCTGACGAAAAGCGGTTGGTTCATCCACAACCGGGATCTTGTCCACAGGTTGCGGAATGGTGCCCTAGAGCGGCTATCCGCCGACGAGCATGGTGTCCATGACCCGACAGGTCCTGGACTCGGCAGACAATTACGTGCTGTTGCGCGGTTTGCTGGCTGCTGAGCCACTTGTGCGTACTTTGCCCAGCGGCGACGAGCTGTGTTCCTTCCGGTTGACGGTGCCGCGCTCTGCGGAGACGCATGGCCGCGCTCGATCGGACAGCATCGACTGCGCGAGCACCCGCGCCACCGTCCGACGAACCGTCGTGCGATGTTCCCCCGGCCAGCGGCTCGAGGTCGCTGGCAGTCTGCGCCGACGGTTTTGGCGCAGCACTGCCGGAACGCCGGCCAGTCGCTACGAGGTGGAGGTGATCAATGTCCAGCGGATGCGTGCGGATCATGCCAACGGCGAGCGGCCGGCACGGCCGGCCCGGACCAAGCAGAGCGACGGCCAGTGACGTGCCATGCCGTCGGCGTCTGTGCTGGCTGGCGGCGCATCAGCTGACGGAGCAGCATCCGCAGCCCCGACGGAGGTGTCGGCTACGTCTGGTCGACGAATCGGCGCATCACCAGGCCGGAGGCCGGTTTCGGCGTGAACAGCGTCGACTTGCGGGGCATACGCCCGCCCGCCGCGGCGACGGCGGCCACTGCAGCCGCTGGGGTCGGGCGCAGCAGTACTGCGGTGCCCCGTGTCCGATGTGCCTCGGCGAGTGCTTCGTCGAGGCTGTGCGCGAAACCGACAGCCTCGACGGTGTCGTCAAGGTGCCATATCTGCGTGATGAGGACTCGGTGCAGCACGCTGACATCGAGTTCCGCCAACGCGCGGGGCTCGCCCGGCGCGCGTGCAGCCTCGGCCAGGCGATTATCCGGATCGCTGAGCAGGTAGGCGGCGGCGCCGTCGGCAAGGACCGCGGCGAAACCACGCGTGCTGGCAAGCTCGTCCAGGGCCTGGCTCGTGCTTGCCATTTGTCGCACAGCGCACCCCTCGCCGGCTCGCTCGACCGCGACCGACAGCGGCAGGCCGATCAGCACCCGGTGGATCGCCTCCACCTGCGGGCCGTAGCTGGACGAGTCGACAAGCAAAGCGAGGCCGCGGTCCCATGGTCCGGGCCCGTGCTGCGCACGCAGTTCGTGCTGCAGCCGCAGGTATGTCGCGTAGCGATGGTGGCCATCGGCGATGAGAGCGCGCCGTGTCGCCAGGTCGGCGGCGACGGCGGAATGCTGCTCCGGGTCGGTGAGTCGCCAGAGCCGGTGCCGCACCCCGTCCGGAGTGGTGCCAACGGCGACCGGCGGCGCGTTGTCCGCGTCGCCGACCAGCTGCGATGTCGGCCGGCCACCGTCGTACACCAGGTAGATCGGCTCGAGATCGGCTTGCGTCGCGGTCATCACTGCGAGCCGGTCGGCAAGCGGGCCGGGCATCGTGTTCTCGTGGGGCAAGATCACGCCGTCGGAGGGCTCGCGCAGCTCGATGGCGCCGAGCAGGCCACGGGTCGGCGTGCCGCCACGGGGGTGCATCTCGTAGACGTACACGGCCGGATCGCGGTCGACCGCGAACAGGCCGGAGCTGACCGCGTTGGCGAGGCGACGTGCGGCCACGGTGTATGCGTCTGCGCCGCCATCGTCGCGCGGCAGGATGATGCCGACGGCGTTGTCGGGGTCCAGCTCGAGCAGTCGCGCCCGCGCTTCCTCGTCGATGACGTCGTAGGGCGGGCAGAGCAGCCGGCCGAGCCGATCGGCGTCAACGGTGGGCCGCAGCGCGCGGAACGGGGCCAGCGACAGCCCGGAGGTTACGGAGGAAGCGGTGGCGCTCACGAGACGCGATCGTACGGGGGCGACTCATCCGCGCCGCCTGGGTGGGGCGGCCTTGCGCCAGCCGGGGTGAGGATTGCGCCAGCCGAGGCGGGCGTTGCGCGCCGACCGGATAGGCGGCCGGTGCCGACTTGTAGCGTCAGGTAACCCACTGGGACAAGGAGCATGATGCCGGACGCCGGATTGCTGGACAGTCCGCAAGCACTCGCGACGCGCTACGACGTCGCGCTGCTGGACCTCGACGGCGTCGTCTACGTCGGTAGCCACGAGGTTGCCGGTGCGGCTGCGGCACTGGCGTCTGCTCGCGAGCTAGGGATGCGGCTGGCGTTCGTTACCAACAACGCCGCGCGTCCGCCGTCCGCCGTGGCCGCGCATCTGTCGGAGCTTGGTGTCCCAGCCACGCCGGGCGAGGTGATCACCTCGGCGCAGGCGGCCGCCCATCACCTTGCCGAACGGCTGCCGCCAGGTTCGAGGGTGCTGGTGGTCGGCACGACAGGGCTGGTCGAGGCGTTGAGCGAACGCGGGCTAGTTGCTGTGTCCAGCGCTGACGAGCAGCCGCGCGCCGTAGTCCAGGGATATTCGCCCGACACGAATTGGCGGATGCTCGCCGAGGGCGCCGTCGCGATCCGGCATGGCTTGCCGTGGGTGGCGACGAACCTCGACGCCACTGTGCCGTCCTCCCGTGGCCCGCTGCCGGGCAATGGCTCGCTGGTAGCGGCATTGCGGCATGCGACGGGTGCAACGCCCGTCTCGACCGGCAAACCGAACCCGGCGATGCACCGCGAGAGTGTCGAGCGTTCGGGAGCGCAGCGGCCGCTGGTCGTCGGCGACCGGCTCGATACCGACATCGAGGGCGCGAATGCGGCCGGCTGCGCCAGCATGCTCGTTCTGACCGGCGTCACGTCCACGGCTGACTTACTGGCTGCACCGCGCAAGCAGCGTCCCAGCTACATTGCGCACGGGCTGGGTGGCCTCCTCGAGGGACATCCGGCGCCAGCGACGGTCGAAGGCGCGGTCAGGTGCGGCGGTTGGTCCGTTCGCCCAGGAGATGAGCTGCGGCTGGCGACGCAACCGGGACAGGCGCGGGGCGCCCCGCTCGACGCGCTGCGCGGCCTCTGTGTCGCGGCTTGGCGCACCGGCGTGACCCGATGCGCCGCCGACGACGAGCATGCCGACTCGGTGCTTGATGAGTTGGGCCTCAGAAGATCGAGCGCAGTTTGAGCAGATCGAAGACGTTGGCGTCGACCCGCAGCCGGCCGGTAGCCCAGGCGTGGGCGAAGTTGAGCTCGCCCGACGTGAGCTTGAGCAGATCGTCGCTGGTCATAGTCAGCTTGATCTGCGCGTCGGCTTTGGGAACCTGACGGATGTCGCGAAGTTCACCGCCGCGGAGCTGGCCGGCGAAGGTCACGC
>JBPYES010000193.1:0-32640 GCA_051984825.1 Jatrophihabitantaceae bacterium | reverse complement strand
CGGCTGACCTCGTCGGACGGGATGGCGAAGCCGATTCCGATGCTGCCTGACTGCTGGGTCTGCCCCGGGATCTGCAGCCCTCCTGTATTGGGAGTGGCGATCGCAGCGTTGATGCCGATCACGTTGCCGTTCAGGTCGGCGAGCGCGCCGCCTGAGTTACCCGGGTTGATCGCGGCGTCGGTCTGGATCGCGTTGAACACGGCCTGGTCGTTGTCGCCGGAACGGACGGGGCGGGCGGTGTTGCTCACAATTCCGGACGTGACCGTGTCCGAGAGTCCGAGCGGTGCGCCGACTGCGATCACCGTCTGACCGATGATCACGTTGCCTGACTTGGCGAAGCTCGCCGGCACCAGGTTCTTCAGCCCGGTGACCTTGATCACGGCGAGGTCGTCCGAGGAGTCGCGCCCGACGATGGACGCATTGGCCTGTTGGCCGTCGTTGGTCACTACAGTCATGGTGCCGCCGTTCGCGGCGACCGAGACGACGTGGTCATTGGTCACGATGTAGCCGTCCTGACGAATGATCACGCCCGATCCGTTGCCCTGCTCGTTCTGCCCGGACACGTCGATGGTGACGACGCTGGGCTGGATCTTCGCCGCGGCTGCGGTTATCGACCCGTCGATCTTTGCCGTGGCGGGGGCCGTCTGCGTGGTTTGGGGGAGCGCGCTGACGACCGTCGGCTTGTCGTTGTTGTCGTTGAACGCCGCGACTGTGCCCGCGCCGATAGCGCCGCCGACGACGGCTGCGGTTACCGCCGCGACGAGAACGGTGCGCGAACGTCCACGCTGAGGTGGCTGTGGGCTCGGGGAACCTTGGTAGGCCGGTGGAGGTGCATATGTCCAGGTGGCGCCGCTGTGGTATTCACTGCCGCCGGCGGCGGGGTACTCACCGCCGCCACCGTGGTAGTCACTGCCGGGATAGCTCTCCGTCATGACGCTCACCCTTCGCGTGCTGCCTGTGCCTTGGCTCAGCCTTCCCTATGCGCGGCCTACGACCGAGGCTCGGAATCCCAACCGGCGCCGTGCGCGCGCTGCACCAGGTCGTTGAGTACCGGCGCCACCACTTGTGGGAACCCCGCGAGCTGCACGGCGATGCTGAAACGGTCTGTGGTCACGCCATCCTCGGGATTGCGCGGGTCCAGCACCATCCGCTCGCTGAGCGTCAGCACCTGGAACGCCAGACCTCGCGCGTTCAGGAAGTCGCTGACTCGCTGGACTTCTTTTTCGTCCACCGTCTGTAAGAACACCTGCCCTGACAGCCACCCTGTCATCTCCATGTACCCAATTTTCGGGGACACCACTACTGCGGCGCGAGCCCGGCCAGCACGACGTCGAGCGCCTTGCGCCTGGTGCTCGCCTTGGTGGGGGCCCGGGCGCCGCCCAGTGCCAGACCACGGACCAGCAGGTAGAGGTCGTCCATCGAGACGTCGCCGCGCACCGCACCAGCCTGTTGCGCCCGCCGCAGCAGGGCGCGCACGGCCGAGCGGAGTTCACGCGACGCTCGGACGACCGTGTCCGACGTGGCGTCGCCCAGCAAGCCGAGCAGCATGATCTTCGTGGCCGTGCCGCCCACCATCGTCTCGATCAGCTCCCGCAGTGCTGCGTCCGCGTCGTCGCGTGCCGCGAGGTCACGGGCTTGCGCGGTGAGCTGCTCGAAATGGCGCACAACCGTCGCCTCAATCAGCTCCTGCTTCGTCGGGAAGTGCCGGAACACCGTGCCGATGCCGACGCCCGCCCGGCGCGCGATCTCCTCCGTCGACCCGTCAGCGCCGGCGTCGGCGAACACCTGCTCGGCAGCGGCCAGGATGCGGTCGCGGTTCGCCTGCGCGTCGGCGCGCATCGACGTCCTCCTTGCTTACCGGAGTGACGACTCCGTATATTCGGAGCCGTGACTCAGGATACCGGGCGACCCGCCGAAGTGTTCCATCGTCTGGTGGAGGGCGTGTGCCGCCTCGTCGCGGGCGATGCTAGCCAGGTGGCCGAACTTGCCGCGCTCTACGCCGAGCGCACCCGCGTCGAGCACCCGATGGCGCTCGATGACACGCCGCTGCTCAGCCGTGACGACCTGCGCCGCCACTTCGCAGCAGGCACGGACATGACGCCGATCACCGACTACCGCACCGCCGACATCGTCGTGCACGAGACCACCGACGCCGAGGTCATCGTGGCCGAATTCCGCTACCTCGGTAGCGTCGGCGGAAGATCGTTCCAGGTGCCGTGCGTCTTCGTCATGCGGGTGCGCGACGGCGAGATCGTCGAATCGCGCGACTACATCAGCCCGCTGGACCGGGAACGTGCCTTGCGCGGATCTGGCGAATCCGAGCCGGTCAGGTAGGCATCTCGCGCATTCGGCGCAGCGCTACCGCCGCGAAGCATACGGCAGCCACCACCGACACGCCGGCAGCGGCGAACCACTGGCCGGCACCGTATCCGGAGTGCAGCGTCACTGCGTTGCCGCCGAGGCGAATCAGGACAGCCGCGGCCGCCCCGAACGCGGTCGCGCCGACGATCGCGGCGACCGGCCGAGTGAGCAGCGCCCCTAGTGAAGTGCCGTGCCGGCGGGCCAGAAACGCCACTGCCGCCAGAATGATCAGCCCAAGGGCGCCCGTGGCGAAGCGTTGCAGCAGCCCGTCCGAGACGGCTTCGTCGAGTGCGGCTCGCGCGCAGGTGTCTGCGTCGGGATGCTGGCCCAGCCAGTGCGCGCAATCGGCCGCAGAGTATTGCGTGCCGGGCGGATCCGCGAACGCGAACGTGCGGCTGCCGGCTGCGACCATCACCGCTGTCACCGCGCCGCTCAGTCCGATTGCGACGAGCGCCACGCCGACCAGTGCGACGGCCTGCCCGGCGAGGGAGCGCAGGAGCTGCCACGTCGACGCGTTACACGCCCGAGCAACGCCCGCCGCCGGGCCGAAGGCCTCGACGGCCTGCCGCTCCGCCTCGCGGGCATCGAGGCCACGGGCGACACCGGCATCGGTCGCGTCATGGAGGTGCTCCTCGGCTTCGCGCAGGGTACGGCGAATCTGCCGTGGGGTGCCGCGCAGCCGCAGCTGCAGGTCGTCGAGGTAGCTCTCGATGAGTTCGTCGTTCATGCCGGGGCCCCCAGCACGGCGCCGACGGCGGAGACGAATTCGCGCCACTGCCGGCGCTGCGCGGCAAGCGCCCGCCGTCCAGTCGCGGTCAGCGCGTACACCCGGCGGCGCCGGCCCGTCTCGGACGTCCAGCTGCTCGCGAGCAGCCCGGAGCGTTCGAGCCGGTACAGCGCCGGATACACGGTGCCCTCGGGCAGATCGAACGCTCCGTCGCTGCGCTCACGCAGCGAGACGATCACGTCGTAGCCGTGTGCCGGGCGGGTAGCGAGTACCTCGAGGACAAGCAGGTCCAGGTTGCCCTTTAAGCGTTCGCTCATACCTAGGAAACCTAAACGTAGGCCCTCTAAGGCGTCAAGCGCACCACCTGCGGGTCGTGGTCGCTCGTCTGGTTCGTGAACTCGGCGTTGATGTGGATCACCTGGTACGACGCGACGGGCGTCGCCGGGCTGACCAGGATGTGGTCGAGCACCTGTGAGACGCCGTCGAACACGTATGTGTACTGCTGGTCGGCCGGCAACGTGGAGATCAAGTCGTTCAGTATCGACGGGCCGGTGCCATCGGCAGTGCCGGTGCGCAGCGCAGATACAGCCGGGCTGTACTGGTAGTCGTTGAGGTCACCGAGCACGACCACGTCGGCCTTCTTGTCGACGGCCAGGATCTGCTGCACGAAGTCGTGCACCACTTGCGCTTGCCCGGCACGCTGCACCGCCGACGATTGCGCCGGGTACTGGAAGCGGCCGTCCGCGCTCTGGTCACCGAGCTTCGAGTCGAAGTGGTTGCCGATCACGAAGACCGGTGCGCCGTCGAACAAGAACTCGCCTGCAAGCGGCTTGCGGCTCGTCGTCCACACCGGATTGGTGGGGTCGATGCGTCCCGGCGACAAGCTGAGCGCCGGCTTGCCGTGCGACTTGATCACCGCGGTGCCCGTCGTCGAGCGATCGACGGACGACGCGCCGCTGTCCACGAAGGACACCCGCGACGGGTTGAACAGGAACACATTCCGGATGTTGCCGCCCGGCTGGCCGCCGTCCTGGTCATTCACCGGGTCGATCTCCCGCGACTCGTACTGCGGTCCCCCGGCCGCCACGATGGCTGCGGTGAGCTTCGCCAGCGTCTGGTCGGCCGCCACCATGCCGTCGTCGGTGGCGCCGTCGTTGTCCTGCACCTCTTCGAGGGCGACGATGTCCGGGGAGGCCAGGTTGGTCACCACGCCGGCTGCCAGTGCCTGGTATTTCGAGTCCGGATCGGACGGCGCCAGATTCTCGACGTTGTACGTGGCGACCGAAAGCTGGCCGGTGCGCTGCGGTGTCGCGACGATCGGGGCCAGCTGGTTGTCCTGCCTGGAGCCGAGCTGCGTCGCGGCGATCAGGTAGCCACCGAACTCTGAGTAGTCGACCGGGCCGATCGTCGCGCCGCTGAACACGTCGCCGACGTTCACCCCCGGGTTGCTGCCGTTCACCGGCACCACCTCGACGCGTCCCGCAGGGATGGCGTTCTCCGCCGCCACATACGTGCCACCGCGGTAGGTGACCGCTTGCGCGGGCTTCGTGGTGATGTACTGCTCGCCGAAGCTGTTCGACGGGCCGACCACCCGGGCATCGTCCACCTCGACTCGCATGCCCTCGCGCGACTCCCAGAAGTCCAGTGCTGACCGCGACGGCGTGATCGGCGTCGACTCGATGTTGCCGCCGCCGAGGTCGGGCGCGTACGTGTCCGGCTCGGAGGTGGGGGTGATCATTTCGGGCGCCGGCAGCGCGTTGCCGTGCGACAGCACGCTCGTAGTGGGCGAGTCGATCTCCGTACCGGAGAGGTTCGACGTGGTCGAGACGGTCTCGCCGCTGCCCAGCGGGTAGAAGTCCTTGACCGTGCCGGAGACGAGCACGCTGTCGCCGACGGCAACACCCGGCGACGACGTGAAGACGAAGATGCCCTCGCTGGTCGCAGGGTTGCTGTCAGGGTCCGGGTCCTGAATCCAGAAACCGCGGCTGCTGCCCGAGCTGCGTATGCCCGTGACGATGCCCGGAACGTTCGTGACCGCATCGCCGTCGTGCGGGGACACCCAGCTGGTGCCCTGCAGGTCATGGATGCGCAGCGGCCCGGGCTCACCGCCGCCTCCACTGCTGCCGGTGTTCGCGGCCTCGGGGGTGGGCGCCGCCGCGGTGAAGTCGGCGGCGTTGTTGTCGGTGTCACCGCCGGTTCGCTGCTCCGATGCGGTGTTGGACGCGCCGGTGGCCGGCGCGCCCTCGTTGATCGCCGCCATGCCGTACCCGACGAGGTCGACCGCCCCGCACGAGGCCGCGTCGGAGCAGGTCAGCGCCGTCGTGGACTGCACGAGCGCGACGGTCCCGGAGGTGGCCGACATGGGGATCGTCCCGGTCGCCTGCGGAGGGGGCAGCGGCGTCGTGCCGCCGGTTCCCGCCGCCTCGGCGACGAGGTAGAACTCGCCCGGCGTGAGCGTGCCGGACAGCGGCGTCACCTGCCAAGATCCCGTGGCGGACGCCGAGTGGTACTGCACCGACCAGCCGTCCACGGGAATCGGCGTCGAACCGAGATTCGTCAGCTCGATGAAGTCGTTGGTGTAGGTGGCACCGGAGTTGCCGCCACCCCCGTACACCTCGTTGATCACTGCCGTGGTGGACGGTGCCGCGCTGGCCGGCACGGCGACCGTCAGCGCGGCCGTGGTGGCCGCGACAGCGAGCAAAACGCGCACAAGGGAGTCCTCTCGAGTCCGGTGATGCGGGGTGTACCTCCGGCGGCGAGAGTGTTGGCAGCAGCACACATGTGCCGGGTTCTGTCGCGATTCTCGGCGGGTGATGCCAGAGTTAGTGAATGAACGTCCTTCTTATCGGCCCACCCGGATCGGGCAAAGGAACACAGGGTGAACGCCTGGCGAAGCGTCTGGGAATCGAACATATCGCCGCAGGTGACCTGCTCCGGGCCGAAATCCGAGCCGGCACGCCGCTCGGCGAGAAGGTTCGCGACTATCTGGATCGCGGCGAGCTCGTGCCGGACGAGGTTGTCACCGAGTTGCTCCTGCCCCGAGTGATAAAGGCCGCCCGCAACGGCGGTTACCTCCTCGACGGCTACCCGCGCTCGGTGGGCCAGGCCCGCGAGGCGCGCCGGCTGGCCGACGAAGAAGGCTTTTCCGCCGACGCCGCTATCTACCTGGACGCTCCGCGCGAGGAGCTGATCTCGCGGCTGCTGACGCGGGCGCAGATCGAGGGCCGCAGCGACGACACCCGCGACGTGATCTGCAACCGGCTCGCCGTGTTCGACGAGGCGACGGCACCGCTCATCGACTACTACCGCAACCGCGGCCTGCTGCGAGTCATCGACGCGAGCCGGTCGGCCGACGAGGTGACGGAGGCGATCGTCGCCGAGCTCTGCCCATAGCCATCTGAGCGCCGTCGAGGGTCTTGCCAACATAGCTTTGCAAAGCTATGTTGGCATCCATGCCGGACGAGCGTCCCCCCGTCGAGCTCACTGATCCCCGCGCGCTTCGCGCCTACGCCCACCCGGTGCGCATGAAGCTGGTCGGCTTGCTGCGCCGCCGCGGCCCGCTGACGGCCACCCAAGCGGCCGAGCTGCTCGGCGAGAGCTCGGGCACCACGTCGTTCCACCTGCGGCAGCTCGCCAAGTACGGGCTGGTCGAGGAGGCGCCGGGTGGCCGCGGTCGCGAGAAGCCCTGGCAGGCGACGTCCATGCTGACGCACGTCCCGCCGATCCAAGCCACGCCGGAAGCGAACGAGGCGGCCAAGCAGTTGCGCATCACGCTGGCCCGCCGCTACTTCGACAACGTCCTGCAGTGGCTGCAACGCGCCGACGACGCGCCGAAACGATGGCGCGAGGCGGCGATCTTCGGCGACCGCCTCCTCTACGTGACGCCCGCCGAGCTCAAGGCCCTGGATGAGGCGATCGACAAGCTCATCGAGCCGTACGGCCGCCGGTTGGATCACCCGGACGAGCGGCCGAAGAACTCCCGCGAGGTGTCCTACATCGGCATGGCATTCCCCATGGAGCAGCGGTGACCCTGCTCAGGGACGTGGCGTTCCGCCGATTCTGGATCGGCCAGAGCGTGTCCCTGGTGGGTGATCAGGTGTCGCTGTTCGCGGTGCCGCTGACCGCCGTTCTCGTCCTGCATGCGAACGCCACGCAGATGGGGCTGCTCACGGCGGCCGGATTGCTGCCGAGCCTGTTGTTCTCGCTGGCCGCCGGCGCCGCAGTTGACCGCCACGGCCGGCGCCGCCGGATCATGCTCGCCACCGACCTCGGCAGGGCCCTGCTGATGGTGACGATTCCGGTCAGCTACCTGCTGGGCCGGCTCGGCCTGCCGCAGCTTTACGCAGTGACGTTCGCCGTGGGCACCTTGGACGTGCTGTTCTTCGTCGCGTACACGGCCCTGTTCGTATCGGTGGTACCGCGGGATCGCTACGTCGAGGGCGAGTCGCTGCTCAACGGCAGCCGGGCGATGTCGGTGATCGTGGGGCAGAGCGGGGCGGGGCTGCTGGTGACGGTGTTCAGCGCGCCGGGCGCACTCGTCCTGGACGCGCTGACGTTTCTGGTCTCGGCACTCATGCTCGCGCGGATTCGGCCGGTGGAGCCGCCTGCGGCCGAGCCAGGTCAAGGGCAGCTCGTTGCGGGTGTTCGGTTCATCGCCGGATCAGGCATTGTGCGTTCCGCGCTGGGTGCCACCGCCACGGTGAACTTCTTCACGTTCGTGCTCAACGCGATCGTGATCCTTTACGCGACGCGGTCCCTGCACGTCCGACCGGCGGTGCTGGGCCTGGTGCTCGGTGTCGGTGCCGTCGGCGCGGTGCTCGGCTCGCTCGTGACCGGGCGGGTTACCCGCCGCGTCGGCATAGGCCCGACGTTCATCGCGGGCTGCGTGCTGTATCCCGCGCCGCTTGCGCTGATTCCCGCAGCAGGTGGCCCGCGCACGCTAGTGCTGGCATGTCTTTTCGCTGCGGAGTTCGGCTCCGGGATAGGTGTGATGCTGCTCGACATCGCCGGTGGGGCGATCTTCGCCGGCGTCATCCCGCACGAGGTTCGCTCACGGGTCAGCGGCGCCTACCGAACCGTGAACTACGGGGTGCGGCCGCTCGGCGCGGTCACCGGCGGGTTGCTCGGCAGCGCGATCGGGCTGCGCCCGACGTTGTGGCTCGCCGTCGCCGGTGCGGTCACCTGCGCGCTGTGGCTGGTGCGCTCGCCGCTATCCGCATTGCGCGAGCTCGAGCCCACTCCACCTGAGCTTGTCCGTGTGTCGCAGTGCTAGGACGCTGCGACACGCGGACAACGCGGAGAGGCGCCGGCGGTAACGTCGGCTCGGTGGACCACGTGCGGCTGACGGCGTGGGTCGAGGGGCGCGTGCAGGGCGTGGGGTTCCGGTACTGGACGCGCATCCAGGCACGCGGCCTCGGGCTGTCCGGGTCGGCGACGAACCTGCCGGACGGCCGCGTCGAGGTGGTCGCCGAGGGCTCTCGATCCGCCTGCGAGGCGCTGCTGGACTGGCTGCGCGGCCCGGACGCGCCGGGTTACGTCCGCGCCGTCACCCCGGAGTGGGGGTCGCCGGACGGTGCGGCCGGCTTCACGGTTCGGTGAGCAGCGTCCCGTCCACGACAGTGACCGCGCTGCCGGTGAGGTGCACGCGGTCGCCGCGCAGTGCCACGCGCACCACTCCGGTGCGTGCCGACGCCTGCAGCCCGGTCAGCTCGTCCCGTCCCAGCCGCTCCGCCCAGTACGGGGCAAGTGCCGTGTGGGCGCTGCCGGTCACCGGGTCCTCGGGTAGGCCGTCCCCGGGAGCGAAGAACCGCGACACGAAGTCGTAGTCCGCGGCTTGTGCGGTGACGGTGATGCCCCGGATGTCGTCGCGGCGGGTCAGGGCCTCGACGGCGGCGGTGTCCGGCGCGATCGTGCGTACGGCCGCCTCGTCCGGCAAGACGGTCAGCAGGTCACGCAGCGGGCCGGTGCGGTACGTCGCCTCGGGCTTGAGGCCGAGCGCCTCCACCAACCCTTCGGGGATCGGCACCTCCGTCAGCGGCGCCGCCGGGAAGTCGAGAGTGATCGTGGCGTCGTCGTTCGGGTGAGCGACGAGCACGCCGCTGCGGGTGTGGTAGCGGACAGCGTCGGCGATCCGCCCGTCGCTTCGCAATGCGTGGGTGGTGGCGAGCGTGGCGTGCCCGCAGAGGTCGCTCTCGACGGCCGGCGTGAACCAGCGCAGCGCCCACTCGCCGTCGCCCATCGGGTGGGCGAACGCGGTCTCGGAGGCGTGCACCTCTGCGGCGACCTGCCGCATCCACGTCTCGTCCGGCCAGGCGGTGCCGTCGAGCAGGCACACGCCGGCCGGGTTGCCGGCGAACGGGCGGTCGGTGAAGGCGTCGATGATCCGGATGCGCATGACGTGGACGCTACGGGCGATCCGGGCCGGCGCACAGCGCCAATCCGGGCGGTCCGGCCTGCAGCCGTGGCACGCTCGAAGGATGAACATCGCCCCGCTGATTTCCCGCTACGCCGACCGGTTCCACCGCGCCTTCGGCGGCGATCAGCACGTCGCGTCCCCGCTGGGTGCCTGGGTCGTGCTGGCACTCGCGGCGCCGGCCGCGACGGGTGCCGTCCGGGAGGAGCTGGCCGAGATCCTCGGCGCATCCCCGGAGGAAGCCCGGGACGCCGCCGCCGCGCTGCTCGCGAAGCCGCATCCCGCGGTGGCGTCAGCGGCCGCGGTGTGGCGCCGCCCGGAGGTTGTCGCGGCGTTGCAGTCGTGGCTCGCCGAGTTGCCGGCCGCGGTGGAGGTCGGCGGGATCCCGAGCCAGGCGGACGCCGACCGATGGGCCGCCGAGCACACGCTCGGCCTCATCGAGCAGTTCCCCGTGGAGATAAGGTCCGACACGGCAGTCGTGCTCGCGTCGGCCCTTGCGACGAGCGTCGACTGGGAACTGCCGTTCGGCCTGGCCCCGTCCGCCGAGCTGCGCAGCGCGTGGTCGGCGCGGGTCGCGCAGGTGCTGCGCTCGGTGCCGCAGCACGAGGCATACATCGCGTCGTCGCCGCTGGGCGATGTGGCGGTGCACACCGCCCGCTCTGTCGACGGGCTGGCCGTCACGTCGGTGATCGCTGATGACGCTGCCGCGCCGGTCGACGTGCTCGCAGTCGCACACGGCGCGCTGCCGCGCCGCTCGCTGTTCGATCTCCAGCTGGGCGACAGTCCACTGTGGACGGTCGCCGAGACGCAGGGCCACGGCGAGCAGCACATTGCGCTGATGCCGACGTGGTCAGCGCGCAGCGAGCTTGACCTCATGCGGCCGGACCTGGGGTTTCCCGCCGCTGCTCGCGCGCTCGTCGAGTTGCTGCCGCCGGGCGAGTACCGGGCGGACGCCAAGCAGGCGGCAATGGCCCGCTACACGCGCACCGGGTTCCAGGCTGCTGCCGTGACGGCGATGGGGATCAGGGCGGTCGCCGTTATCGAGGGGCGCAAGCGGGTAGCCACCCTGCGGTTCGGTCACCCCTACGCGGTGGTCGCCCGCGCCGTCGGCGGCGAATGGGACGGCGTCCCGGTGTTCTCCGCCTGGGTCACCGAGCCGGAAGATCCGTGATCATGGCCATCGCCTGTCTGTGAGCTCTAAGCTGCGCGCCGTGACGGATACGGTTTCGGTGGAGCGGCTCGTACGGCTCGGTCTGACGTTGTACGAGGCGCGGGCCTACGTCGCCCTCGTGAGTCGCGACGCCTCGACGCCCGCCGAGGTCGCGCGATTGGCCGGCGTGCCGCGTCCGCGCATCTACGACGTACTGGAGAGCCTGGTCGGCAAGGGGCTCGCCGCTGATCGTCCCGGCCACACGGCCAAGTACGTGGCGACACCTCCGGAGCGGGCCGCTGCGCAGCTCATCCGCGTGCACCGCGAGCACGTGACTGCGCTGGAGGACGACGCCCGCGGACTGGTCGACGAGCTGCACCCGGCCTACCAGGCGGGCCAGCAGCACACCGATCCGCTCGACTACATCGAGGTGATCCGCTCGTCCGAAGCGGTGGCCCGGAAGTTCAACGAGCTCCAGGGCACGGTCGAGCGGGAAATGCTCGTGTTCTCGAAGCCACCCGTCGCGGTCAGCGTGGACGAGAACGTCGTCGGGCTGCAACTGGCGCGCCGCCACGTCCTGCGCAGCATGTACGAGCTCTCCGTACTCGAGGACGAGATACAACTCGGCGGCGTGCGTGCCTTCTTGGACGCGGGCGAGGAGGCGCGTTTCGTCGAGGAGTTGCCGATGAAGCTGGGCGTGATCGACGAGCGCACAGTGCTCTTCGCGATGCCGAATCCGACCGCCGGACGGGACGACGTCACGACGCTAGTCATCGAGCATCCGCACCTGGCCCGCACTCTCAAGATCGGGTTCGAGTCAGTGTGGGCGAACGGTATGACGTTCCCGCAGGCGTGCCGCCGCCTCGGCATCAAGCCGCGCCGCAGCCGTGCCTCCTCGGCGCCGATTTAGGGCGTGTCGGCCCTTGACCCTCGTCCGCTGAGGGCTTTACGGTTCGGCGTACCACGCTGAGTGGTATCACTCGGGAGCGCCTCATGCGACGACGGGTCACACCCGCATTGATCTTCGTCCTCCTGCTGGGGAGTGCCGTGGCTGCCCAGGCGCCGCCGGCGTCTGCAGCAGCGCCGGCGCCGGTGGCCGGCGGCACGCGCACCGTCACGCTCATCACCGGCGACCGGGTCACCGTCGGGCAGACCCCGACCGGTCAGCCGTCGGTGACGCTCGCGCCGGGGACGTCAGGCAACTTCCAAGTGCTCGCCGCCGGCAGCCACCTCTATGTGATCCCGCAGACTGCGGCGGGGTACGTCGGCGCGCCACTGGACCTCGGCTTGTTCGACGTGAACGCCGACACCTCCAACGACGTACTGCCGTTGACCGCGACCGGCGCCGTACCACCTGGTATGGCCCAGACCGCCGACGGACTGGTGGTGCGCGACCGTGCCGCGTTCGGTAAGGCGTTGGCCCGTGACTCGGCGGCTGCTCAGCAAGGCGGTACGTCCGGCCACCTCTTCGACGGCGTCAAGCCGCTGCACCCGAAGCCAAGTCCGCCGGGCAAGCTGTACACGCTCACCGTCAAGGCGCTCGATCGGCTCGGGCACCGCGCGGCCGGCGACATGGGCGTCGTTATGAACGCCGACAACATCGACAACTTCCTTGCCGGGCAAGGCTTCTTCAACGGCGAGTTCGCGTTCAGCGTTCCGGCCGGCCATTACAGCATCACGTCCTACATCGGCACCGGTTACCCGGATGGCAGCGTCGACTTCACATTGGCCGCCGCGCCCGAGGTGAACGTCACGCGCGACACGACGGTGGTGCTCGATGCGCGGGACGGCACCCGGCTCAGCGCGGACGTCGGCACGCCGGCACCCCAGCTCACCGCACAACTGAACGTGCAGCGCAACCCGGCCACGGGCGTCACGTTCACCGACTCGTTCACGACGTTCGATACAACGCCGCTGTACGCCACACCCACCGCGCCCGTAACCACAGGACAGTTGTACTTCTACCCAGGTATGCGCCTCGGCGATCCACAGACCGAGCTGTACGACATGGAGTTCCCGTACGTCGGAGCGATCCCGCAGACGCTCGCGCACACCCTGGCAGCCAGTGACTTCGCCACTATCAATGCCCGCTTCCACAGCTCCGTGCCGGGACGCGCGGAATACGAGGCACGCGAAGGCGCGGAGCCGTGGCAGGCCGAACAGATATTCGCTGCAAACCAGGTCGTCGCACCGGACACGCGCATCGAGCACGTGCTGGCCACACCCGGCATGAGCTGGCTGCAGCAGGTCATCCTCGACGCGCCCGACTCCCTTGGCACCGCCTCGGACATGCTGCGCACGTACCAACCGGGTCAGCAGCTCACCACCGACTGGGCCGCCCAGCCCGTCGCGCCCGGCGTCGAGCAGGAAACCGACGCCGCGCAGTCGTGTCCGGCGTGCCGCTCCGGAGACACCCTCAATCTGACGCTGTTCGGCAACACCGACGCCCAGGGGCATCTCCTGCTCCCGGACGCATCATCGGCAGAGTCGCTCACGCTCTACCAGGACGGCACACAGGTCGGCCAGGCACCGGTCGGGTTCGCCGCGTTCCCGCTGGACCCGTCGCCGGCCAGCTATCAGCTCGTCTATGACACCGCGCGCGACGCGGCCTGGTGGCCGACCTCGACGCGTACGCACACCGAGTGGACTTTCCCTTCCGCGGAGCGCCCCGCCGACCAGCTTCCCCCCGGCTGGACGTGTGGCGGCAAAGGCGGCGGGGGCGGCGGCAAGGGTGGCGGTGGCCGAGCAGCGCCAGCCGCCGCGGACGGGTGCAGCTTCGAACCGTTGCTGTTCGCCCGGTACGCGACGGGCGCCGGCACCGACGACGTCGTCCCCGCCGGCCACCCCGCGAGCGTCGAGGTCGACGTCGCGCACCAACTCGGCGCGGCGGCCACATCGATCACGCAGTTCAGCGCGCAGGTGTCGTACGACGATGGTGCGACGTGGACGGACGTGCCGGCGACTCGCCTCGACGACGGCCGCTATCGCCTCGACTACAGCCAGCCTGTACTCAGTGCGACCAACGGTTTCGCGTCCCTGCACGTGACTGCGGCTGACGCGAACGGCTCGGCGATCGACCAGACGATCACCCGGGCCTACCCGCTGGCGGTCACCGCTCCGGCCCCGCCGAGCGGCAGCCCGACAGCCCCGGAGCAACCGGCGTGCGCGGCGGCGGCCCCGCCGTACCTGCAGTGCATGGCGATCGTCAACGCCGCGGCGGGCACCTCGTCCACCCCGCAGGGCTACGGGCCCGCCGACATCCAGGCGGCGTACGCGATCCCGCCGCACCTCGGCACCGGACGCACGATCGCGATCGTCGACGCATACGACGACCCGAACGCCGAAGCCGACCTGGCGGCGTACCGCGCCCAGTACGGCCTGCCGCCCTGCACCGCCGCGAACGGCTGCTTCCGCAAGGTGAACCAGCACGGTGCATCCGCGCCGCTGCCCGACCCGGATCCGGGTTGGGGGCTCGAGATCTCCCTCGACCTCGACGCCGTCTCGGCAGCCTGCCCGGACTGCCACATCCTGCTAGTCGAGGGCGACAGCTCGAATCTCAACGATCTGCTCACCGGCGTGCTGGCCGCCGACGCTGCCGGGGTCGACGCCATCTCCAACAGCTACGGCAGCAGAGGCGAGTTCTCCGGCGAGCAGCAGGGCGAGCATTACCTGCACGCACTGAACGCCCCGGCGCTGTTCGCCACCGGCGACTACGGCTACGGCAACGGCGCGATCCTGATCGGCGGCATCAGCTACCCGGCAGCCTCGCGCTACACCATCGCCGTGGGCGGCACGTCGCTGACGCGGGACACCAGCCCCCGCGGCTGGACCGAGACAGCCTGGGACGGCGCCACGAGCGGCTGCTCGGCGTACATCCACAAGCCGTCGTGGCAACGCGACGATCTCTGCGACATGCGCACGGTGGCCGATCTGTCGGCCGTCGCTGACCCGAAAACGGGCCTCGCCGTCTATGACACGTTCGGCTATGCAGGATGGGTGCAGGTTGGTGGCACCAGCCTGGCGACGCCGATCGTGGCCAGCGTCTTCACTACCGACCTTCGCGATCTGTACCGCCACCCCGAGGAGCTCTACGACGTGACGAGCGGCAGCAACGGTACGAACTGTTCTGGCACGTACTTGTGCACAGCGGTTCCGGGCTATGACGGCCCGACCGGGCTCGGCACGCCGAACGTGAGCCTCTGGTGAGGCGCGCAGTCGCGGCGCTAGCTCTGCTGGCGCCGCTGATCGCCGTGCCCGCCCAGGCTGCGCACGCGGCGGCCCCAGCGACTAGCCGCGTGATCGTGGAGTTCACCGGGACGCCTGCCATCGCCGCCGGCCGGCAGGCGCACGCGCGGGCGACGGCGCTGCACACCGACCACGCCGACTTCGCACGCTACGCCGGTGTGAAGATCACGCACGACTTCACTCAGGCCCTGAACGCCGTCGCCGTGACGACCGACTCTGCAGGCGTCGCTCGGCTGCGCGCCATGTCTGGCGTCGCCGCCGTCTACCCGGACCGGCCGATGCACGTCAGCGTCGACCCGGACGTCTCGCTGATCAACGCACCGCAGGTGTGGCAGACGCATGACACGCTCGGCAGGAACGTCCAGGGGAGCGGCGAGACCGTGGCCGTGGTCGACACCGGCATCGACTACACGCATCCCGACCTGGGCGGTGGATTCGGCGACGGCCACAAGGTGGTCGGCGGCTACGACTTCGTCAACAACGACGCCGACCCGATGGACGACAACGGCCACGGCACGCATGTCGCGGGCATCATCGCCGGCGACGGTGTCCGCGTCGGCGTTGCGCCGAAAGCCAGCCTGACTGCATACAAGGTTCTTGACTCGTCCGGCAATGGCCTCGAGTCCACCGTGCTCGCCGGGTTCGATGCCGCTGTGAGTGCTGACAATCCGCACCGCGCCGACGTCGTGAACATGAGCCTCACGGGACCGTCCACAGTGGACGATCCACTCGAGCAGGCCTGCGAGGATGCCATCCACGCCGGCGTGGTCGTAGTGGCGGCCGCTGGCAACGACGGACCGGGTGAGAGCACCGTGGGTTCGCCGGGCGAGGCGCCGGATGTGCTGGCCGTCGGCGCCAGCATCAGCGGCATCGACGTCCCGACGATCACGGTCACCTCACCGGTGCAGCACAGCCTGGCTGTACAGCGCCTGGACCTATCAGCCAACCCGCCGGCCACGCCGCAGGATCTCGACCTGATCGACGTCGGCAGCGGCCAGCCGGACGACTACAACGGGGTGGACGCTACTGGCAAGGCAGTCCTGGTCAACTACAGCACGTTCCTGCTTACCTCGGCGCTGCTGACCGCCGAACAACACGGCGCCGCCGCCGTGCTGTTCAGCACTGCGAACTTCTACAGCGGCGTCGGCAGGCAACCCGGGCCCGACTTCGCCACCGGCACGCCTGACGACCCTGACAAGTTCGACGTCGTCGCCACTGTCATCAACGGCACCGACGGCACCGACCTGCGCCAGTGGCTGGCCGAGGGGCCGGTCCACCTGCGGCTCGGTGGCACGGACGCTACCGACGAGATCGCGGCGTTCAGCGCGCACGGGCCGGCCCTGTCCAGCTACGCACTCAAGCCTGACCTGGTCGCGCCTGGTGTCGAGATCGGCTCGACGTGGCCGGGCGGGGGATACGCCGACGAGAGCGGCACCAGCATGGCGGCTCCGCACGTCGCAGGCGCCGCGGCGCTACTGCGCGAAGCACATCCGGACTGGACAGCCGAGCAGGTCGCCGCCGCCCTGACCGGTGGCGCCAAGACCCTGAGCGGCTATGACGCCGTAACGCAGGGCGCCGGCCGCCTCGACGTTGCGGCCGCAGACAATACAGCCCTGCTGCCGAGTCCCCGCGTGGCCAACCTGGGGCTGGGCCGGGCGACGGCCACTACAGTCACGTTCACCAACGTCACGGGGAGAGCGCAGAACGTCAAGTTCAGCGTGCAGGGGCCTGCCCAGGTGACGCCAGCCGCCGCACGGCTGGACCCGGGCGGCCAAGCGACGGTGCACCTCACGATCACAGACACGCAGGGCACCGACATCTCCGGATGGCTGCACGCAACCGCAGGAACCAGCACCGTCGCGGTGCCGTACCTGCTGGTACGCCGCCCCCTCGACCTGCACGCCGACCCTGATCCCACGCCGTCGGGCGCCACCGTATACGTGCATGCCGAGCCGGATCTCGCCGGCGCGCCGACCGTCACCGTCAGCGGCCCGACCGGCCAGAGCACGCAGACCGCTACCTTCGACCACACCGGTTGGTGGCGCGTGACCGTGCCCGGCGGCCCGGCCGGCACGTATCACGTCACCGCGAGCGCGCAGGCCAGCGCCGGCGCCACGCTCTCGGGTAGCACGTCCTTCGAGGAACTCGGAGCCTCGTCCGGCGCGTGGCAGCCGGTCGGGCCGTACAGCGAGGGCGCGTACGAGCTGGCTGGCACGTCCGACCCCGCGCGGATGTTCGCGCTGCCGAGCCGGTCGACGCATGCCGGGCTGTTCCGTACCGACGACGGCGGTGCGACGTGGCGCGAGCTGCGTGATCTGCCCGTCGGCGACGGTTTCAACCAGGGCCTGGCGGCTGATCCCACGCAGCCCGGCACCGTCTATCTCGCTGTCAGCGGCGGCCCCGGCACCGGCGACCCGACGTATCAGGGCCGCATCCTGGTCAGCCACGACGCCGGCGCCACGTGGACGACGCTGCCGTTCCCGGACGTGTCGCCACACGACATCTCCGTCGACGCGACCGGGCGCATCATCACCGTCCCGGCGTTCGACGGCAACGTCTACGTCAGCGTTGACGCCGGCCAGACGTGGAACTCGTATCCCAGCCCGGGCGGATTCGCGCAGCAGGCCCGGGTCGTCGGACATGACCTCTACATCGCCGACGGTTCGAGCCTGTACGCGATCCGCGACATCGACGGCACCCCGCAGCCCGTTCAGACGATCTTCACCGCTCCGGGCGAGTTCGACAGCGTCCAGGACGTCATCGGCAACGGTGACGTGCTGCTGACACGCACCGTCTCGCAGGTGTTCGCCTCGCACGACGGCGGAGCCACCTGGCAGACGTCGTTCACCGCGCCGGACGACGACTCGTTCCTGTCGTCGATGCAGTTCGCCGACGGGGACGTCTACCTGGCGGGTAGCTCACACCTCTGGGTCGATCACGGCACCGGCTTCGTGGCGATGCCCACCCCGGCGGATGAGGACTCCTTCCACGTCGCGGCCCTCGGCAGCCAACTCGTCGTGTCCGCCGAGTCCACCGGGCTCTTCCTCACCGGAGACGGCGGGGCGTCATATCGGCGGGTCGGGCTATCCGCAGCGGACGTGCACGCGCTCGCTGTCGTGGGTGGCGGCACGTCGCTACTCGCCGCCACCACGTTCGGGACGTTCTCGGCGCTGCTCCCCGAGGGCACCGTGAACCAGGACTGGGGGATCACCGCCGACCAGTCGGCGATCGGCCAGCGTGTCCTGTCGCTCTCGGTCGCCCCGGACGGCAGCGTGTACTCGGTTATCGCCAACGCGTTCTCCCGCGTCAACATCAACCGCTCGACCGACGGCGGCGCCACGTGGACCACCGTCGAGGGAGTGCGGACCAGCGCGCGGGGCTACCAGGTGCTGGCCACGGGCGACCACGTCTACGTGACGATCAACGATGGGCAGAGCCCGGGCGTACTGGTCAGCCGCGACGGCGGCCGGACGTGGCGCAAGAACGACCTTCCGGAGCTGGTCACGGCGATCGCCGCCGACCCGACCGATCCCGAGCGCATCTGGCTGGGTGGCCCGTCCGGGCTCTACATCTCCGATGACGAGGGGCAGACCGTGACGCAGCTGTCCAGCGCGCCGGTAAGCGCGCTGGCTGTCGATCCGCGCAACCCGTCCCACCTCGTGGTGGGCGGCACCAGCCTTTCCGAGAGCCATGACGGGGGCCGGCATCTCAGCGCGGCGATCACGTCCGGGTTCCGGCTCAACGTCACCGCGATCGAGTTCGGCGCGCACGGCACTGTGTACGCCGCCGACGGCGCGGGAAGCGACAGCGCCGGGCTGCCGGTGGGCGGTCGTGGCGTGCTGGCCAGTCGCGACGGCGGCCGCAGCTGGCAGAACGTTTCGGCCGGACTGGACAACCTGGACGTGGAGAGCCTCGCCGTCTCACCGGACGGTCAATGGCTTTACGCCGGCACCACGGGCGGCAGCGTGTACCGGTACCCCTCCGGCTGAGCGTTCCGTATTGGTTACCCAAGCGGGGTAGAACCGACGCGCATTCTGGGCAACTATGGGTACGTGGCTAGTTCGCAGGCAGCAGGTTGGGCCGCCGCCGTACGGCGTGGTCAGCCGAGCGCACGCCGGCGCCACAGGTTCAGCGCCGCTCAGATACGGATGATGCGGCGCATCGTCGGTGTCGTGGTCATCATCGAAGTCGCGATCCTCGGCGCCCGCCTGCTCCACAGCGCCGGTTTCAACAGCAAGCTCACCGCCGTGACCATGACGTTGCTCGCGATCAACATCCTCGCCAGCTGGATCATCATCGCGCACGCTAACCGCGGGGCACGGCACCGCAGGTACCGGCACATTCGACCCTGAGCGCTGCCCGAGGGGTGGGCAAGGGGGGAGTTGAACCCCCACGTCCTTACGGACACACGGACCTGAACCGTGCGCGTCTGCCATTCCGCCACTTGCCCGGGCGACGTTCGAGGCTAGCACGCCGGCCGACACTCTTCGGTGGGCACAGGTTGGCCGGGTCCGCACGCAAGTACCATCATTCGAGCGCGCGCGGACAGCGCGACGGTGACCTATGCCGTGGCAACCCGGGCGTGACAGACCACAGGCCCGGCGACGGGCCGCGACACCCGCAGCAGGAGGACCGCGATGAACGTGCGGAGCGCGCAGGCAGCTCAAACCGGTGCGCGCGCCGCCGGTGCACTCGCCGCCGACCACGACGCGCAGGCGACCTGCCGCGGTGGAGAGCGAGGGCGGGTATGAGCTTGGTGCAACGCTTCGAACGACGTCTGGAGAATGTCGTGGGCTCCGCGTTCGCACGGGTATTCAAGGGGCAGGTCGAGCCGGTGGAGATTGGCACCGCCCTGCAGCGTGAGGCAACCGACAAGCGCAACGTGATGCCCAGCGGCGAGGTCCTCGCCCCGAACCGGTACCGGGTCACGCTGGCGCCGTCCGACTTCGAGCGCCTCGTGCCCTGGGAGTTGCAGCTGACGAACTCGCTGGCGGAGCTCGTCCAGGAGCATCTGGACGAAAACGGGTGGCGCACGGCCGGCGACATCGAGGTCTACCTGGCCCGCGACGACTCGTTGCACACCGGTGTATTCGGCGTCGCGTCCCGGATGGAATCCGGTGTCGGGCCGCGTCGCCGCCCGTACGACTCGCTGTCGCTGCCGGCGCTCCCGGGGCATCCGCCGAACGACTACCCGCAGCCGTACGGCAGCGCCCCACCCCCATCGCAGGAGTTCGTCCCGGGCTTCGACGCGCCGACCAGCCGGCAGGCCCACGACGCCGACCCGTACCTGGGCGGCGGCGGCGCGCCGCCCCCGGTAATGACGCCGCCGCATGTCCCGTCGTACGGCGTGGCGGCCGCACCGCTGGACGTCCCGCCGCTGCCCAACGGGCCGTATATGCCGCCGGCCCCGTACTCGCAGAACGCCCAGCCCCAGTCACGGCAGGGCAGCTACCCGCTCCCGCAGCAGGGGTCGACCCAGGCCGGCACCACGGGTGTGCTGCTCGTCGACGGCACGAACCGGCGCTTCGAACTGAAGAACGGAAGCAACCTCGTGGGCCGGGGAACTGACGCGGACCTTCAGCTGCTCGACCAGGGCGTGTCCCGCCGGCACCTGGATGTGCAGTTCGACGGCAGCTTCGCCACCGTCTACGACCTCGGCTCGACGAACGGCACCTCAGTGAACGGACACGAGGTGAAAAGCCAGCTGCTGCGGCACGGCGACGTGATCCGCCTCGGTCATACCCGGCTGGTGTACCAGCAAGAGCACGGGTGAGCCGGTGAACTCACCGCTGGCGATCCAGCTGATGCGGTTCGGCTTCCTCGTTCTGCTATGGCTGTTCGTGCTTGCTGCGATACGCGTGGTTCGGGCTGACCTGCGCGCCAGCGGGCAGCCCCGCGTGGCCGTCCCGCCACCGGCGCGGCGCCGCGGTCGTGGCCCCGCGCAAGCCCCCGCACCGCGTCGCGCCAGCATGCTGGTCGTCACCGCCGGCGGTCTCGCCGGCACCCGTATCGGGTTGACCGGTGCGCCCGTGTTGATCGGACGGGCTGACGACTCCACGCTCGTGCTCACCGACGACTACGCCAGCACCCGGCACGCCCGGATCAGTCAGCAGGACGGAGTCTGGTTCGTGGAGGACCTCGGCTCCACCAACGGCACCTACCTCGGCCAGCACAAGCTGAACACCCCGACCCCGCTCGAGGTCGGAGTGCCCATCCGCATCGGCCGCACCGTCCTGGAGCTGCGGTGATGATCGCTCATCGCATGGGGGCTGGGTTTGCGCGGGGCCCGCAATGACGCTTGCGCTCCGGTACGCGGTCCGCTCGGACCGCGGGCTCGTCCGCGGCAACAACGAGGACTCGGTCTATGCCGGCCCTCGGCTGCTCGCAATCGCTGACGGGATGGGCGGGCACGCGGCCGGCGAGGTTGCCAGCAAGATCGCCGTGGCCGCCGTCGAGCACCTCGACGAGGACCGTCCGGTCGGCGATCTGCTCGCCGCTTTGCGGCATGCTGTCGAGGACGCTAATCACCGCATCGCCGACTCGATCCGGGCCGATCAAGAGCTCGAGGGCATGGGCACGACGCTCACCGCACTGCGGTTCACGGGCGGACAGGTCGGCCTGGTGCATGTCGGCGACTCGCGGGCGTACCTGCTGCGCGGCGAGCACCTTTCGCAGATCACCCACGACGACACGTACGTCCAGTCGCTGGTCGACTCGGGCAAGCTCACCGCCGAAGAGGCCAGCCATCACCCGCGCAAGTCCGTGATTCTGCGTGCGCTCATGGGCGACGACGTCGACCCGGATGTCTCGATACGCGAGGCGCGCGCGGGTGACCGATACATGCTCTGCAGCGACGGGCTGAGCGACGTGCTGACGGCGCCGACGATTCTCGAGACGCTCAGCGAGGGTGACCCCCAGGAGTGCGCGGATCGTCTCGTCGAGCTCACGCTGCGCGGCGGCGCTCCGGATAACGTGACCGTCATCGTGGCGGACGTCGTCGGTGGTGACTTCGGCGACGACGTCCCGGTGATCGGTGGCGCGTTCGTCGACCCGACCGACCCGTCGCCACCGCTGTCCGAGACCAGCCCGGCCGAACGTGCCGCGCAGATGACCCGGGTCCAGGTGCCGCACCATGTCGAGCCGCCGATGCGCCGCCGCCGGTGGGTACGCAGGTTGGTGATTACCGTCGCGGTGCTGGCGATTCTGATCGGCGGCACCGTCGGTTTCTACGCCTGGACGCAGAGCCAGTACTTCGTGGGACGTTCCGGCGACGAGGTAGCGATCTTCCGCGGCGTCAACACCGACTTCGGGCCGCTGAAGTTCTACCAGGTCTCCGAGAACACGCCGCTGAAGATGGCCGAGCTCACGCCCGCGGCGCGCAGCGAGGTCGAGTCCGGCATCACGGCGCACAGCCAGTCCGGCGCCGAGCAGATCGTCGCCAACCTGATCAAGACGCAGATGCTGCCGCCGTGCCGCACGAGCACGGCCACGCCGACCCCGTTGGATCGCGACGGCGCGATCGAATCCAGTCCGGTCCCCACGCCACGCAAGACCACGGCCAAGGTCGCACCGCGTACGTCGCCGCACCGTATTGCGGCGACGCCGGTCACCCCGACGCCGACCGCGGCATCGACCACGCCAACCGCGGCATCGACCACGCCGAACGAGGGGTGCCGGTGACCCCGTCCAGCAGCCAGACCCGTGTGCCGACCCGGCGCACGGCTGAGTTGGTGCTACTGATATTCGCCATTGCGATCGTGTTCGCCGCCGAGGCGATCGTCGAGGCCACTCGTGACGGCCACGTCAACCGCAATCTGCTCATCGACAGCATCGTGCCGCTTGCGGCGGGGGTGGTGGCCCACCTGGTGATCCGGCGGGTCGCACCGTACGCCGACCCGCTGCTGCTCCCGATCGTGGTGCTGCTGAACGGGCTCGGGCTGGTCATGATCCATCGCCTGGATCTCGGGTTGAAGCAGCAGTCGGACGACGGCACGGGGCCCAAGTTCATCGGTGCCGCGGCTCCGACGCAGATCGTGTGGACGGCGCTCGGCGTCGCACTGTTCTTGTTGATCATCTGGGTGGTGCGAGATCACCGGATGCTGGCTCGATATGCATACACGCTGGCACTCGCCGGCATGTTCTTCCTCGTGCTGCCGTCGGTGCTGCCGGCGCGGTTCAGCGAGGTCAACGGCGCCCGCATCTGGATCCGGGTCGCCGGCTTCTCGATCCAGCCCGGAGAGTTCGCCAAGATTCTGCTCACGATCTTCGCGTCCGCATATCTCGTGTCGAAACGCGACGTGCTGTCCCTCGCGGGGCGGCGTTTCCTGGGCATCGACTTTCCGCGGGGCCGCGACTTCGGCCCGCTGCTCGTCGTGTGGCTGGTCTGTATCGGCGTGCTGATCCGCGGTCACGACCTCGGCACGTCGCTGATGTTCTTCGGCCTGTTCATCGTGCTGCTGTACGTGGCTACTGAGCGCGTCGGCTGGGTGGTCGTCGGGTTGCTGCTGTTCGCCGCCGGTGCCTACATCGCCTACAAGGTGTTCTCGAACGTCCAAACTCGGGTCACGGTGTGGCTGCACGTTTTCGAGTATCCGGGCGGCATCGGTTACCAGGTCAGCCAATCGCTGTTCGGCCTGGGCACCGGCGGGCTGTTCGGCACCGGACTAGGCGGCGGCCACCCCGAGATCGTGCCGCTGCCGGCTACGGACTTCATCATCTCCTCGTTCGGGGAGGAGATCGGCCTGTTCGGGCTGGTGGCACTGCTTGTCGTCTACGTGCTGTTCATCGCCCGCGGGTTCGCTGCGGCGCTGGCGGTACGCGACGCGTTCGGCAAGCTGCTGGCCACCGGGCTGGCGTTCTCGATCGGGCTGCAACTGTTCGCCGTCGTGGCCGGCGTGAGCCGGCTCCTGCCGGAGACTGGGCTCACCACGCCGTTCCTGTCGTACGGAGGTTCTTCGCTGCTCGCGAACTACGCGCTACTCGCGCTGCTGCTGCGTATCTCGGACGCGGCCCGCCGCCCGCCCGCGCCCACCAAGCACGCCACCCCTGAACCAGCTGTGACCCCGCAGGCGGTGCCGGCATGAACCGGCAGATTCGGCGCGTGGCCATTGCGATGGGCATCCTGATGGCGGCACTACTGGTGAACCTTAACTTCGTCCAGGTCGTGAAAAGTGACGCCTACCGCAACAACAAGAACAACAAACGGGTCATCCTCAATGAGTACGCCAATCCTCGGGGGTCGATCATCGTGCAAGGCACGCCGATCGCCGAATCAGTCGCGACCAAGGACGAGCTGAAGTACTTGCGCAAGTACCCGGACGGGCCGGTCTATGCGGACCTGACCGGGTGGTACTCGCTGATCTACGACAAGAACGGCCTCGAGGAGACCGAGGACGGGCTATTGTCCGGCAACGACAGCCGGCTGCTCGGCACCCGCATCACTGACCTGCTCACCGGGCGCACCCCGAAGGGCGGCAGCGTCTCGCTGACGATCAACAAGGCGGCGCAGGAGGCGGCTTACAAGGGACTGGGCGGCCGCCGGGGCGCCGTCGTGGCGCTCGACCCTCGCACCGGCGCCATTCTCGCGGCGACGAGTAGCCCGTCGTACGACCCGAGCGTGCTGAGCTCGCACAATCTCGACGCGATCCAGGCGGCGTACAAGAAGCTCAACAGCGACAAGAACCAGCCCCTATTGCCCCGAGCGTTCCAGGCCACATACCCGCCCGGATCGGTGTTCAAGGTGATCGTCGCCGCGGCGGCGCTGAAGGCCGGCAAGAAGCCCGACGACGTCATCCCCGGGCCGACGGTGCTTCCCCTGCCGGACGGCGGCACGATGCACAACTTCGCGGGAGAGTCCTGCAGCAGAAACGGCAAGACCACGACGCTCATCCAGGCCCTGACGATCTCCTGCAACACCGCGTTCGCCCAGCTCGGCATCGACACTGGGCAGGACGCGGTACAGAGCGAGGCCAACCTGTTCGGTATGAACGGTCAGGACTTCACCATGCCGCTGACCGTCTCCGGCTCGACGATGGGCACCATCGAGAACCGATCTCAGCTCGGGCAGAGCTCCATCGGGCAGTTCAACGTGCAGATGACACCGCTGCAGGCGGCGATGATCTCGGCGGCCGTCGAGAACAACGGCACGCTGATGCAGCCCTACCTCGTACAGCAGGAGCTTGCTCCCAACCTGTCGGTGCTCGACACGACGCAGCCCAAGCAGCAGAGCCAGGTGCTGCCGCCCGACCTGAACCGGCAACTGCAACAGATGATGACCAGCGTCGTGACGAGCGGTACCGGTAAGAATGCCCAGATTCCGAACGAACAGGTGGGCGGCAAGACCGGCACCGCGGACAACTCCGACGCCAACGGCAACCCGCTTCCGCCGCACGCCTGGTTCACCGGGTACGCCGCGGATCCGCTGCATCCGATTGCTGTGGCGGTTGTGCTCGAGAATGCAGGCGTTACCGGCAACGAGAGTGCCGGTGGTGAGCGAGCAGCGCCGCTTGCTCGCGATGTCATGAAGGCCTACATCGACGACATGAGCGGCCGATGACACGACCAAGAAACCTCAATGACGCGGAATCCCGCGTGACATGTAAGGCTATTGCCCCAATGAACGTGCTCCTGCGCGCCGCTGGGCTGCGGCGTGATTGCTCGGAGGTCCGCCCATGACGGCGACACCCCGCCTCGTCGGCAACCGATATGAGCTCGGCGAGCTCATCGGTTATGGCGGCATGGCCGAGGTGCACCGTGGGCGCGACGTACGGCTGGGCCGCGAGGTGGCCATCAAGATCCTGCGCGCGGATCTGGCCAACGACCCGGCGTTCCTCACCCGGTTCCGCAGGGAGGCCCAGTCCGCCGCCGGGCTCAATTACCCGGCGATCGTCGCCGTGTACGACACCGGCGAGGATCCGGGGCTGTCCAGCAACGGTGACATCCCGTACATCGTCATGGAATACGTCGAGGGACGCACGCTACGCGACGTGCTCAAGGAGCAGGGCCGGCTCCCGATCAGGCGCGCGCTTGAGATCACTGCCGAGATCTGCGGTGCCCTCGACTTCAGCCACCGCAACGGCATCGTGCACCGCGACGTCAAGCCGGGAAACGTCATGATCACGCCGACCGGCGCGGTCAAAGTCATGGACTTCGGCATCGCCCGAGCGCTGTCGTCGAACGCGGCCACGGTCACCCAGACCGCGGCCGTCATCGGCACCGCACAGTACCTTTCGCCGGAGCAGGCGCGCGGCGAGCCGGTCGACGCCCGCTCCGACGTGTACTCCACCGGCTGCCTGCTCTACGAGCTGATCACCGGGTCGCCGCCGTTCACCGGTGACTCGCCGGTTGCCGTCGCCTACCAGCACGTCCGCGAAAACGCCCCGGTGCCGTCGTCGCTGAGCCCTGAGGTGCCGCGCACCGTGGACTCGATCGTGATGAAGGCGCTGGCCAAGAACCCGTTGAACCGCTACCAATCCGCGGGCGAGATGCGTGCCGACCTGCAACGCGCGCTGGCCGACCAACCGGTGTCCGCCGAGGCGGTCATGACCGATGCGGAGAAGACGCAGTTTATCCCCCGCTCGCCGACCCACCTCGCAGGCGGTGTGCCGCTGCCGCCCGGCGACGAGGGCCGCACCGATGAGGACGAGCGCCGCCGGCGCCGGTGGATCTGGACGGCCGTCGTCCTCGCGTTGCTGCTCGTCATCGGCGCTGCCGCCTACGCGATCGCCCTGCTCGGCAAGAACGACAAGCCGAAGACGTTCGCCGTACCGCAATTGGTGGGGCAGACCGTTGCGGCCGCGAACCAGGCGCTCATCCAGGCCGGCTTCCAGCCCGACAATCAGCCCGGCACGACCAGCGGCGCCTGCCCCGGCGCCCCGAACAACCACGTGCGCGACGGGCTCGTCTGCACCCAGGACCCAGCCGCCGCGTCGATGCAGACCAAAGACACCGTAATCACGTTCAAGACGTACAAGAAACCCAGCGTGCAGGTGCCCAACGTGGTCGGCCAGTCCTATGCAGACGCCGCAAATGCGCTTTCGAGTAAGGGGCTCAAGCCCGTCCGCAAGGACATTGACAGCGACATGCCTGTCGGCCAGGTGGTCGCAGAAGACCCCAAGGCGTACACCCAGGTGGCACTGGGCGAGACGATCACGCTGTCCGTGTCCAACGGCAAGGCGGGGATACCCAACGAGGTCGGTAAGCAGGTCAGCGACGCCAAGGCCGATCTGAACCGCCAGGGTTGGGCCAACGTCAACACCCAGAGTCGACAGACGTCCGATCGCGCGCAGGACGGCATCGTGCTCGACCAGAACCCGGTCACCGGCAGCTACCCGAAGTCGCAGCAGATCACGCTGGTCTATGGCGTCTTCGTGCCGCCCACGACGCCGAAGACGACGCCCTGCACGACGCCGCCGACGACGAGCACGGCGCCGACGAGCCCGAGCAACACGCCGAGCACGACGCCCCCGACGACACCGACGACACCGACGACACCAGCGAACCTAGGTACCTTCTCGGACCTGCCCCCGAACTTCGCGCCCGATACCGACCCGACCTGCTGACGCGCCCTGGCTCGCTAGGACGGGTCAGGCGCCAAGCGGCGCGCGTGCTCGGCCACGACGGGCAGCACGACGATCGCGCGCAGCCCGGGCTGGTTGTCGGCCAGCCGGACGGTGCCGCCGTGCGCGCGCACCAGGTCGCGGACGATCGGCAGGCCGAGGCCCGTGCCGCCCGACTCGCGCGAGCGTGATCCGCCGACCCTGTAGAAGCGGTCGAACACGCGTTGCCGCTCGTGCGCCGGGATGCCCGGGCCGTCGTCGGCGACCTCGAGTTGGACGGTGGGTTGCCCGGCCATGTGCCGCCCGGCGCTCACGGTCACAGTCACGCAGGAGCGCGCGTAGCGCACGGCGTTGTCGGTCAGGTTGACGACGACCCGGCGCAGCCCGTCCGGGTCGCCGTTGACGATCATCGGCGCGGTGGTCACGGTGACGGGCACGCGAGCCTGCGAATAGCCCGCCACCGTATCGGTGACAAGCAAGTCCAGCTCGACCATCTCATGGCGGCGCAGCGCCCCGCCGGCCTCGTCCAGGCGCGCCATCGCGAGCAGGTCGTCGACGAGCAACTCCAGCCGGCTGACGTCAGCCAGCGAGTCACGCAGCACGGCGCTCCAGTCCTCTGGCGGCAACCGCTCGGCAACCTCGAGCTGAACACGCAATGACGCGAGCGGCGACCGCAGCTCGTGCGCGGCGTCGCCCACGAACGTGCGCTGCCGCTTGGTGGCGGCGTCGATGCGGTCGAGCATGGCGTTGAGCGTTACCGCGAGCCGCTGCACCTCGTCCTGGGCGTCCGGCACGGGCAACCGCTGGTCGGCGAGCCCAGCCACGGTGATCTCTTCCGCGCCCTGGCGCAGGCCGGCGACCGGGTGGAGCGTCCGGCGCACGATCAAGTAGGTTGCGAGCCCCATCACCAGGACGCCGAGCGGGACGAGGATCAGAGCAACGACACGCAGCACGTGCACGCTCTGCTCGACGCGTCCGAGGTTGGTGCCCACCAGGACGGTCTCGCTGCCGACCGGCACCGCCGTGACCCGCAACTGTGCGTCGATTCCTGCCCATTCGCCACTGATCGTGCGGTGCCCGCCGTCGTGCTCCTCTGCGAGCTCGATCGGCGTGAGCATGGATCGGGTGGCGTCCGCGCCGGGAGAGTTCGCGAGCACGGCATCGTTGGCGTCGACGATCTGGACGTAGTCGACGCCGCCACTTCCGGACAGCAGGGTGCGCGGCGTGCGGCCGGCCTGAACGAGCGTGGCGATGTCGGCGGCTGTCTTGCTGCCGGACGAGTCGATGCCGTTGATCAAGGCCACCCGCAACAGGGTGATCAGCACGATCGTGCCGGCCACGACGGCGGCCGCGAAGAGCGTGGTTGCCACGATGGTGATACGCGCCCGCAGCGACCGGGCGCCCCACCACTCACCCAGCCAGCGAAAGCGCGGCCAGATCACGGCCGCAGGTTACCTCGCGTGGTTCCCCGCAAAGGGACCTACCGTCGGCCCCCGGCGTCCGCCGGCGCGGTGGTATCGGCCGGTTCGGCAGCGACGAGCCGATACCCAGCGCCGCGCACGGTCTGCAAGCTCTGCCGCCCGAACGGCGTGTCGATCTTGCGTCGCAGGTAGCCGACATAGACCTCGACGACGTTGGCGTCGCCTTCGTAGTGGGCGTCCCAAACGTGGTGCAACAGGTCCGCCTTCGAGACGGCCTCGCCGGACCGGCGCATCAGGAACTCGAGCAGCGCGAACTCCCGGGGGGTCAGTTCGATGTTCCGGCCGGACCGGGTGACGGTATGCGCCGCTGGGTCGAGCACGAGATCACCGACTGTGAGTGCGGCCGGACGCGGTGTGACACCGCGACGCAGCAGCGCGCGCAGCCGGGCGAGTAGCACCACGAACGAGAAGGGCTTGGTGAGGTAGTCGTCGGCGCCCAGGTCGAGCGCGTCCGCCTCGTCGTACTCGCCGTCCTTCGCGGTAAGCATCAGGATCGGGACCCAGTTCTCCGCATCACGCAGCCGTTCGATGATCCGGTAGCCGGACAATCCGGGCAGCATGATATCCAGGACAACCGCGTCGTAACTGTTCTCTTGCGCAGCGTGCAGTCCGTCTGGTCCGGTATGCGCGACGTCGACAGTGAAGCCCTCGCCGATGAGTCCCCGCTGCAACGCCGACGCAAGGCGCACCTCGTCCTCGACGATCAGTAAGCGCACCGTGTGGTCCTTCCTAGTTGCGAACTCAATTCAGGGTGCCATCGGGCGGCGTTGCGGTTCTGCAACGCTCAGCCCCATCACAGTGCAGGCGGCGCATCCTCGTCTAGTGAACGTGCGTTCAATCTTCCTCCGCAACCATGCACTGCGATGGATCGTGCCGAGCGGTGTCGTAGGCATCGTCGCCGTTGCCGCCAGCGGTGTGCTGTCCGCACAGGCGATCTCCGATCTGCCACCCCGCACAGCGGCCCAGCTGCTGGTCGACGTCGAGAATGCTCACGTCGACGGGCTGTCGGGCACGATCGTCGCGAAGGCATCGCTGGGCATCCCGGCGCTGCCGACCGGTGCGCCGACTTCTGGCAATCTGCTCAGCTTGCTGTCCGGCTCGCACACCGCCCGGGTCTGGTACGCCGGCCCGGACAAGCAACGGTTCGCCCTGCTCAATACGCTCAGCGAAGCCGACGTCTTCCACAACGGACGTGACATCTGGACGTACGACAGCGCCACGCACGAAGCCACGCACATGGTGCTGCCGGCGGAGTCCGGCACGCAAAAGCCGCCGGCCGTCACGCCGACGCTGACCCCTGAACAGGCCGCCGAACAAGCGCTGCGCGCCATTGACCCGACGACGATCGTGAGCACCGACTCCGCGCGCCAGGTCGCCGGTCGTGCGTCGTATGAACTGGTGCTCGTGCCACGCGACACGAGTTCTCACATCGGGTCGGTTCGCATCGCCATCGACGGCAAGACCAAGATCCCGCTCGGCGTACAGGTGTACGCGAAGGGCGACCGCTCGCCCGCCATCGATGTGGCATACACCCGGATCCGCTACAGCGTGCCCGACATGAGCAACTTCACGTTCACCCCGGCGAAGTCGGTGAAGATCAAGAAGGCGCCGATCACTCCATCGCCACAGCAGCAGCACGACGGCTACGACGCGACCACGATCGGCAAGGGCTGGACCACCGTCGTGCGGCTGCGGGTCGCCGACCTCGGTGCTAACGGCGAGGAGACGGCATACCTGCAGTCGCTGCCCCGGGTGAGCTGGGCGGGCGGCAGCGGTCGGCTGTTCGAGTCCAAGCTGGTAACCGTGCTCATCTGCGACGACGGCCGCCTCTACGTTGGGCCGGTGGACAAGAGCGTCCTCATCGCCGACGCGGTCGCCCACAAGTGACCCTGACCCACGAGGCCGCGCCACCGTCCACAGTGGACAGTGGTTCGGCAACGTTGGCGATCGCGAGTGAGGGGCTGACCAAGCGGTTTCGCGGTGGCCAGGTTGCCGTCGATCACGTGGACCTACGCGTGCCGGTGGGCTCGGTCTACGGCTTCCTGGGGCCGAACGGCTCCGGCAAGACCACCACGATCCGCATGCTGCTCGGGCTGATCTATCCGACGGAGGGCACGCATCGACTGCTCGGTGAGGCGTTCGTCGAGAACGCCCCGGGCGTGCTGCCTCGGGTCGGCTCGCTCGTCGAGGGCCCGGCGTTCCATCCGTACCTCTCGGGCTACGCGAACTTGGCCCGGCTCGACGCCGCCGACCGCACCGTTTCGGGACGCACGGCGCGCCGCCGGATCGGTGAAGCGCTCGACCGGGTGGGGCTTTCCGCGGCTGCGAGCAAGCGCTACCGCAACTACTCGCTCGGAATGCGGCAGCGCCTGGGCATCGCCGCCGCCCTCCTGCGTCCCCGCGATCTGCTCGTCCTCGACGAACCGACGAACGGCCTCGACCCGCAAGGCACCCGTGAGGTTCGCCACCTGATCCGGCAACTCGGCGACGAGGGCGTAAGCGTGTTCGTCTCGTCGCATCTGCTCAGCGAGGTCGAGCAGATCTGCACGCACGTCGGCGTGATGAGCGTTGGACGGATGGTGTGGCAGGGTTCACTCGAGTCGCTTGCCGCAGAGCAGCAGGCGCGGGTGCGCGTCCTCTCGGCTGCTCCGGCAGCGGCGGCCCGCGTGCTCACCGGGCTCGGCCTGGACGCAGTGTCCACAGTGGACGGTGAGGCGAATGCCATTCTGGGTGCGGCGGCGCCGGAGCACGTTGTCGAGGCGCTCGTTGCCGCAGGCGTGGGCGTGCGCGGATTCACCGTCGACCAGCCGAGCCTCGAGGACGTCTTCGTCGGCCTGACCGGGGAGGGCTTCGATGTCTCTGGCTGACGTCGCCGATCGCGCGACATTTCGCGGTCGGACGCCACCGAGCGTTGCGCGATCGGGGAGATTCCTCCGGTCCGAGCTCGGGATGGTCTTCCGACGGCGGCGAAATCAGGCATTGCTCGTGGTGCTCGCCTGCATCCCGATTCTGATCGCCGTGGCGATCAAGATCAGCGGTGGGACGTCCGGCGGTGGTAACGGCGACGCTGCCACGCTGTTCGGCAGCATCACCAGCAACGGGGTGTTCGTGGCATTCTCCGCGCTGTTCGTGATCATGCCGCTGTTCCTGCCGATGGCGGTGTCGGTGGTTGCCGGCGATTCGGTATCGGGCGAGGCGAACAGCGGCACGCTGCGCTATCTGCTCGCGGTGCCGGTCGGGCGGAGCCGGCTGCTGGCCGTCAAGTTCGCGGCGATCGTCGCCTGGTGCATTGCGTGCAGCTTCGTGGTTGCCGTCGTCGGTGTGCTCATCGGGTTGATCTTGTTCGGGGGCGGCGACGTGACGCTGCTGTCCGGCACCTCAGTGTCTTTCGCCGCCGGCCTGTGGCGGCTGACCCTTGTCGCCGGCTACGTCGCCTGCAGTATCGCGGCTGTGGGCGCGATCGGGCTGTTCGTGTCGACGCTGACCGAGGTGCCGATCGCGGCGATGGCCACCACGCTCGGTCTGACGATCACCAGCCAGGTGCTGGACGCCGTGCCGCAGATCAGCGCCGTGCACCCGTGGCTGCCCAGCCACTATTGGCAGCAGTTCATCGACATGCTGCGCGATCCGATGGCCCTCGACAAGGTCGGCCACGGGCTGCTGGTGGCGGCGACCTACACCGTGCTGTTCCTCACGCTGGCCTGGGC
>JBPYES010000192.1:0-6506 GCA_051984825.1 Jatrophihabitantaceae bacterium | reverse complement strand
ATGCGGAGCTTCCTGCGTGGTTTCGCCGACGGTGGCGGCACAGTCTTCCTGTCCAGCCACCTGCTCGCCGAGGTCGCCCAGAGCGCAGACGACGCAGTCATCCTCGACCACGGCAAGTTGGTCACCGCCGGACCGATCGCCGGCCTGGTACCGCAATCTGCGGGAACCGTGGTCACGACGCCGGATGCCGGCCGGCTTGCCATGGCCCTGTTGGCGCGCGGCGCGAGCGTCCAGCGCGTCGGCGCGGACCGGATCACCGTCACCGGCGTGAGCACCGAGGTCATCGGACGGACCGCGATCGACGCGGGCGCCGTCATCGTCGGCATGCGCGCCGAGGGCGACGATCTCGAAGCAATCTTCCAAAACCTCATTCACGGCAAGGAGAAGGCAGCATGACAAAGTTGATGCGATTGGAATTCCTGAAGCTGCGCACCACACCGGCGATCTATGTGACCGCGGCGGCGACGCTGGTGCTGAGCATGATCTCGGCCAGCACAGGCGTCCTCATCAAGCCGCGCAGCGGCGCTCCGCCGCTGGGCAGCCCGTCGAACGTGCAGCACGTGCTATCGCAGCCATCCGCAGTCACATCCATGGCGATGTTCATCCTCGGCGTTCTGGTCGTGGCCGGCGAATACCGCCAACGGACGATTCTGGGAACGTTCCTGGGCGAGCCACGCCGACTTCGCGTCATCACGGCCAAGCTTCTTGCCGTTGGGGCCATCGGCGCGGTCATGGCAGCGATCACGTACGCGGTGACGTCGGCTGCCGCGATCTCGCTCTACGCCGGCAAGGGCATCCACCACCTGCCGGTCGATATCACGCGCATCGGTGTCGGAACGGTGCTGAGCGCGGCCACCTACGGCCTGCTCGGCGTGGCGGTGGGCGCGCTGACCCGCAACACCGTCGCGGCGATCATCGGCGGCCTGATCTGGTTTCAGGTCTTCGAGGTCGCGATTCTCGAGAATGCAGTCCCGTCGCTGGCCAAGTGGCTGCCCGTCGGAGCCTCGCAGGGGTTGACCTCGCTCGACACCGCACGGTTCTTGCCGCCGGCCGGAGCAGCCGCGGTGCTCGTAGGGTGGGCGGCCGTCCTGGCCCTCGTCGCGGCGCGCCTCAGCACTCGGCGTGAACTGCGATGATCAGCCGATAACACGTAACGCATTCGCCGGCGGCTTGCCGATCACGCAGGCCGCCGGCGATCTACGTCGTCCAGCAGATGTAGTCCGCCGGACTGACGCTCAATGGTTTCCTGGCGACTAGCGTCGAGCCATGAAATCAGCTACGGCTCGGGGGATCCGTCGGCTGTGGGCAAATCCCTGGGTCGTCGACGGCGCGGTTGGCCTGTTACTGCTGCTGCAGCTGGTGCTGCCCCTTGCCATGAAGACACCGACCCATGGTCAGCACGCAAGCGATCCGGGCGCGTACCTGCTCGCGATCGGGATGAGCGCACCGTTCGTGTCGCATCGCCGCGCACCGATGACATCGCTCGCGATCGTGCTCAGTTGCCTGCTTATCTACGCCGCGGTCGGGTATGTGGCCTATCCCGGCGTCAATGCGTTCGTCCTGCTGTTCGGGATCGCCCTGCACAGCGAACGGCGCCGCTCGCTCGTCGCATTCGCCGCGACCGCGGTCGTGCTGGCGATCGCGCTGCTGCTCCAGCCCGCAGGCGTCGTCGTGAGCAGCACCGTGATCGAGACCGGCCTCGCAACGGTAATTGCCTGGCTTGGCGGGGCGTATCTGCGGCAACGGCGCGCGCGCTGGGCCGCCCTACGCGAGCGCAACGAACTGCTGGAACGCGAACGCGAGGAGCGCGCTCGGCAGGCGGTCCTAGCCGAGCGCCTGCGCATTGCCCGTGAACTGCACGACGTGGTCGCCCACGCGATGAGCGTCATCGCCGTCCAGTCCGGCGTCGGCCATCTCGTCGCCCGGACACAGCCCGCCGAGGCAGAGCGCGCCCTCGCCACCATCGAGACGATCAACCGCTCCGCACTCGTGGAGATGCGTCGGCTGCTCGGCGTGCTCCGCCAAGACGGCGACACCGCCGCGGCCACCGCACCTGCGCCGGGCCTTCGCGATGTGCCCGACCTTATCCGGCGGGTGGCCGACGGCGGGCTGTCAGCCAGATTGCAGATCACCGGCGCGCCCGGAGACGTCCCGCCCGGCGTTGACCTCTCCGCGTACCGGATTGTCCAGGAGGCACTCACCAACGCGATCAAGCATGGCGGCCCCAATGCTGACGTCACGCTGTCCTACACCGCCGACGATGTCCGATTGGAAGTCACCAGCGACGCGTCACCGACCAACGATCGTGGCCCGCACCTCGTCACCGCCGGCCACGGGATCATCGGCATGCGGGAACGCGTCGCCGTCTTCGGCGGGGAGTTCTCCGCTGCGACGCGCCCCGGCGGCGGCTTCCGTGTGGCAGCGCGGCTGCCCTTCGAACGCCAGCCGTCATGATCCGGGTGGTCGTGGCCGACGACCAGGCTCTGGTCCGGGCAGGTTTTCGCGTCCTCATCGATTCGGCCCCAGATATCGAAGTTGTAGCCGAGGCCGGCGATGGAGCGGAGGCGGTCGACCTGACGCGTGCCCATCGTCCGGATGTGATCTTGATGGATATCCGGATGCCGGTCATGGACGGCTTGGAAGCGACTCGGCGCGTTGTCGAACTGGAACTCGAGCCGGCTGGGCGGGTTCTTATCCTCACCACGTTCGATCTCGACGAGTACGTCTTTGCCGCGCTCAAAGCCGGAGCGAGCGGATTCCTGCTGAAGGACACGCCTCCCGCCGACCTGTTGACCGGCATCAGGATCATCGCAGCGGGTGAAGCTCTGCTCGCCCCGTCGATCACCAAGCAGCTCATCCAGCAATACATGCGCCGCGCGGAACCGCCTACGCAACTGACCGATGTCCAACTCGACGTACTGACAGACCGGGAAACAGAGGTGCTGGCACATGTCGCCAAGGGCTGGTCGAACGCCGAGATCGCAGCCAAGCTGTATGTCACGCCGGCCACCGTCAAGACGCACCTGAGCAGGTTGCTGATGAAGCTAGGCGCCCGTGACCGCGCTCAACTGATCATCGTGGCGTACGAGAGCGGGCTCGTCTCGGCCCGCAGGCCCCAAGAACGGTAACGGTTGCGTGCTGCCGGGAATACCGGGCAAGTCATGAGCAGTCCCTTGACATCGAACGCCGGAGTCACTCAGGATCTAACTTGTTCGAACAGGATTCCCCACAACACAACGATCCTGAAGGACTAAAGCGATGACCCCACGCAGCCGGCAGCGGCTGTGTCGATCGCTGGCCTGTCTTGCCGTCGCGGCACTTGCGGCGGCCGGTCTGGCGAGCACGGCGCAGGCATCTGGCGAAGCCCCCACGCAGGACGAACCGACGACACACACCATCACCTACGATCACTACTCCCTGAAGATCGACGGCAAGCGCACCTTCATCTGGTCCGGCGAGTTCGAGTACTGGCGACTGCCCAGCCCGTCGCTCTGGCCCGACGTGCTGCAGAAGATGAAGGCCGAGGGCTTCAACTCCGTCACCATTTACTTCAACTGGGCGTACCACTCGCCGGCGCCGGGGGTCTACGACTTCACTGGCGTGCGCGACGTGAACCGGCTCCTCGACGACGCCCAGCAGGCCGGGCTCTACGTGATCGCCCGGCCCGGCCCGTACATCAACGCAGAGACCTACGGCGGCGGTCTCCCTGGCTGGGTGGCTACGCAAGCCGGCCGCGCCCGCACCGCTGACCCCGACTACCTGGCGGCCGCGGACGACTGGATGCACCGTATCGACGCGATCCTCGCCCAGCACCAGCTCACCAACGGCACCGGCACGGTCATCCTCGAGCAGATCGAGAACGAACTCGGCTCGACCGGCACCACCCAGAAGCTCTACATGCAGAACCTCGCCGACACCGTGCATGGCGACGGCATGACGGTACCGATCTTCCACAACGCGGCGAGCCGGTCCGGCGTTTGGGTACCGCCCAGTTCCACCGTGCCCGGCACCGTGCCGGGTCCGGTCGACCTTTACGGCTGGGACGCCTACCCCGGCGGAACCTGCCACACCGACGGCACGCTCGGCTCGCCCTCGCCCATCTACGACTGGGGCCTCTACTCGGCCGGCGGCGCGAAGGGTGGTGACACCGCATCGCCCGAGACGCCCGGCCTCACGGCGGAGTTCGGCGGCGGCTGGTTCGACTACTGGGGCTCGCCCGGCAACTACGAGTGCACCGCGCAGCAGCAGGGCTCCGGCTACGAGCGGGTGCAGTACGCGGCGAACATCGCCAACGGAATCCCGATCGAGAGCTTCTACATGACCTTCGGCGGCACCTCGTGGGGTTGGCTGCCGGCACCGGTGGTCTACACCTCGTACGACTACGGCGCGGCGATCAACGAGGCGCGGCAGCTGCGGCCGAAAGCCACCACGTTGAAGGACCTCGGCCTGTTCCTGCAGAGCGCCGAGCCGGTCGTCACGCACCTGGACAAGGGGCCGGCCGTCACCCCGTCGAACAGCCGGATCCAGGTCTACAGCGACGTCGACACGGACAGCGGCGCGCACCTCTACGTCGCGGTGCACAACCCGGGCCAGGCCACCACCGACGACAGCTTCACGTTCACGGCCACGACATCCGACGGCACGTACCAGATCCCCGCGGAGGGCACGCTCGCAGTCAACGGCCGGGACTCGAAGATCCTGCTGGCCGACTACCCGATGGGCGGCCAGCACCTCGTCTACTCGACCTCGCAGCTGATGACCCAGCTGACCCAGGACGGCAAGGACCTGGCGCTGCTGTACGGGCCGAAGGGCGAGGACGGCGAGACCGTGCTGCGCTACGCATCGCGTCCGCACGTCTCGGTTGTGTCCGGCGACGTCACGAGTACCTACGACGCCGCCACTGGCGACCTGCGGCTGGACTACACGCACGACGGGCTGGCCGAGGTGCGCATCAACGGCGGCAACCGCCCGCAGCTGACCCTGCTGCTGGCCGACGAGGACACGGCCGGCACCTTCTGGCGGCAGGACACGAGCGCCGGCCCGATGCTGGAGCAGGGACCGGAACTGGTCCGCACCGCCACCGTGCACGGCTCGACGCTGACCCTGACCGGCGACACCACCAGTAGCGTCCCGCTGCGGGTGTGGGCGCCCGACCAGGTGCGGACGGTCGTCTGGAACGGCACCGGGTCCCTCGGCGCGGCGATGCCGGACGGCTCGCTCACCACTCAGCTGCCGGGCGCGGCTCCGGTGCAACTGCCCGACCTGTCCGCGGCCGCTTGGCGCAGCCAGATCGAGTCGCCCGAGTCGCAGCCGAACTTCGACGACTCGACGTGGCAGCCAGCCGACAAGACGACGACCAACAGCAGCACCCCCCCGCCCGCCGGCCAGCCGGTTCTGACCGCCGACGACTACGGGTTCCACGCGGGTGACGTCTGGTACCGGGGTGCCTACGCCGGCGACGCCACGGCGGCGACCGTCAGCTTCCGCTACGGCGGCGGTGGCGCCGGAATGATTCAGGCGTGGCTGGACGGGGTGTATCTCGGGCAGAACGTGCTCGCTACAGGCACCGCCTCGCCGCGGACCACCGGCACGGCCACGTTCGCGATCCCGGCGTCGCTGCAGGGCACCGGCCCACACGAGCTGTCGGTGATGGTCCGCAACGACAGCCACAACGAGGGCGGCAGCAAGGAGGGCCGCGGCCTGATCTCGGCAGCGTTCGCCGACTCGTCCGGCGCACCCGACACGACGCCGGTGAGCTGGAAGATCCAGGGCGACCGCGGCGGTGAGAACCTGATCGATCCAGTCCGTGGCGCTATGAACACCAACGGCCTGTACGGCGACCGGAAGGGCTGGAACCTGCCGGGATTCCCGGACCAGGACTGGTCGACGGCCAGCGTCCCGGCCGCCTCGGCGGCGTCAGGCACCACCTGGTACCGCACCACCTTCAACCTCGACGTGCCGACGGTGGACGACGCGTCGCTGGGCCTGACCATCGGCAACCCGGACACACCACGATCGGACGCCAACTATCGGGCGCTGATCTACGTCAACGGCTGGAACATGGGCCAGTACATCGCGAATGTCGGGCCGCAGCACACGTTCGTTATCCCCAACGGGGTGCTCAACCCGGACGGGAACAACACCCTGGCCATCGCGGTCACCAGCAACGGTGGCCCGGGCAACGGGCTGGAGAACGTGGCGCTGACCGACCTCGGCACGGTGCGCGGCGGGGTACCGGTGAGCATGAACCAGGCACCGTCCTACGACGCGACGGTGTACGGCGCGTCCTGACCATCACCACCGGTCGGCCCGACCGACCGGCCCGACCTGGAGCCGTCGTCCGTACTTGCGGGCGGCGGCTCCTGCCGTCCGCGGTCATGTCACCGTGAAGCGCAAGACGTTCGAGACGTTGGGCTCGAGCCGCCAGTGGACCGTATGGGCCCCCGGCGTCGTGAAGCGGTACCGGGTGACTTCATAGTTCGTGTCTTTGCCGGGCCCGGGCAGTA
>JBPYES010000191.1:0-2814 GCA_051984825.1 Jatrophihabitantaceae bacterium | reverse complement strand
TCGCCGGGCTCGGGGTGCTGCTCGCCGTCCTCGCGAGCGCGAGCGTCAGCGCGGCACGCTCACCGACCCTTGCGGGGATCCACAAGATCAAGCACGTCGTGATCATCATGCAGGAGAACCGGTCGTTCGACTCGTACTTCGGCACGTTCCCCGGAGCGGACGGCCTCCCGCGGAACGGCAAGGGCCAGTTCACCGTCTGCGTACCCGATCCCGCCAAGCACCGCTGCGGGCGGCCGTACCACGACCACAGTGACATCAACGCCGGCGGCCCGCACATGGCGGTCGATGCCGTTGCCGACATCAACCACGGCAAGATGAACGGGTTCATCGGGAGTGTCGAGTCTCTACGCCTCGACACGGATGTGCTCGGCTGCCAGCTCCAGAAGCTGCCCTTCCCGTGCGTCGACGTCATGGGCTACCACGACGCGCGAGAGATCCCGCACTACTGGAAGTACGCGCGCACTTTCGTTCTCCAGGACCACATGTTCGAGCCGAACCTGGGCTGGAGCCTCCCCGCGCACCTGTACATGATGTCCGCGTGGTCGGCGGTGTGCACCCATGTCGCCAATCCGCTCACCTGTCACACCAACCTCGTTTTCCCCGATACCGAGGGCAACCCGAACGCCGGGATCACCGGTGGCGCCGGCGCCGCCCTCACCGGGCTGCTGACGGTCAACGACGGCGACGACTCGCCGACCGCGAAGCAACCACCGGACTATGCCTGGACGGACATCACCTGGCTGCTGCACAGATACCACGTCAGCTGGCGCTACTACCTCTCCGAGGGCACCGAGCCCGACTGTGCGAGTGGCGCGATGACGTGCACGCCCGTGAGCCAGAATGTCGAGACGCCGGAGATCTGGAACCCGCTGCCCGACTTCCTCGACGTTCACCAGGACCATCAGCTCGGCAACATCGTCGCCGACACGCAGTTCTTCAAGGACGCCTATGCCGGCAAGCTCCCGGCCGTCTCCTGGCTCATCCCGAGCGGTGACAACAGCGAGCATGCGCCCGCTCGGGTCAGTACCGGTCAGGACCACGTCACCCGCGCGATCAACGCGATCATGTCCGGCAAGGACTGGAGCTCGACGGCGATCTTCCTCGCCTGGGATGACTGGGGCGGGTTCTACGACCACGTCAAGCCGCCGCGCATCGATGGCCAGGGCTACGGCCTGCGCGTGCCGGGGATCGTCATCAGCCCGTACGCGCGCCGGGGCTACATCGACCACCAGACGCTCAGCTTCGATGCCTACCTGAAGTTCATCGAAGACGACTTCCTGCACGGCCAGCGGCTCGACCCGCGTACCGACGGACGACCCGATTCACGACCCGACGTGCGCGAGCGCGCCGCCCGGCTCGGCAACCTCGTCGCGGACTTCAACTTCAAGCAGACGCCGCGCAAGCCGTTCCTGCTGCCGCGGATCCCGCCCGGGAAGCTGCCGCCGAATCTCCTGCCCACGTTGTGTAACCACCCGACACCGACATGCAAGCCCGCCGGCTGATCTCCCGAGCGCTCATCTGCGCGGTCCCTGCGCTCGGGTGCGTTGCCGCTCCGGCCGCGGCGGCGACGACCGCCGGGATTCACAAGATCAAGCACGTCGTGGTGATCATGCAGGAGAACCGCTCCTTCGACTCCTACTTCGGCACGTACCCCGGCGCCGACGGGATCACGATGCGGAGCGGGCGCCCGGTCGCCTGCGTGCCCGATCCCCTGCGACACGACTGCCTGCGGCCCTACCACGATCGCCACGACGTCAACCTCGGCGGCCCGCACGAGCAGAAGGCGTTTTTCACCGACCTCGACAGCGGCAAGATGGACGGCTTCATTCGCGCCCGGCAGACGTGCCAGAACCCGATCGATCCGGCCGACTGCGTGGCCACGAAGGCACCCGACATGATGGGCTACCACACCGCGGCGGAGATCCCGAACTATTGGGCGTACGCACGCAGCTTCGTGCTCCAGGACCACATGTTCGAGCCGAACGCGTCGTGGAGCCTGCCGGCGCACCTGTACCTCGTCTCGGAGTGGTCGGCACGCTGCACGGTGCTCAGCGATCCGTTCAGCTGCACGAGCAACATCGAGATTCCGGAGCTCCCGACCGACCTCGGACCGGCCCCGCACACGCCACCCGACTACGCCTGGACCGACCTGACCTGGCTGCTGCACCGCAGCCACGTGAGCTGGGCGTACTACATCAAGAAGGGGCAGGAGCCCGACTGCGAGACCGGCGAGATGTTCTGCCGCTACAAGGATCAGGACGCGCGCACGCCGGGAATCTGGAACCCGCTGCCGTCGTTCGACACCGTCCGCCAGGACGGACAGCTCGGCAACATCCAGGACACGAGCCGGCTGTACAAGGCGATCGCCGCCGGCCGTCTGCCGGCCGTGTCGTGGGTGATTCCCAGCGGCAAGGTCAGCGAGCACCCGACGGCGAGCGTCCACGCCGGTCAGGCCTACGTCACGAGTGTGATCAACGCGATCATGCGCTCGCGCGACTGGAGCTCGACCGCGATCTTCCTCACCTGGGATGACTGGGGCGGGTTCTACGACCACGTCAAGCCGCCGGTCGTCGACGGCAACGGGTACGGATTCCGCGTCCCCGGGCTTGTCATCAGCCCCTACTCCCGCCGGGGCTACATCGACCACCAACGCCTCAGCTTCGACGCGTTCGCCAAGTTCATCGAGGACGACTTCCTCGGCGGCCGGCGGCTCAGCCCCAAGACCGACGGCCGTCCCGACCCGCGTCCCGACGTGCGCGAGAACGCTCCCGGGCTCGGCAACCTCGTCCGCGACTTCAACTTCAACCAGAAGCC
>JBPYES010000190.1:0-3587 GCA_051984825.1 Jatrophihabitantaceae bacterium | reverse complement strand
TCATCTTCGCCGTCAAGGTCGGCCTCGGGCTGGTCGCGTTCGCGATCAAGCCCTGGCTGGGGCTGCTGTTCTTCGCGACCTACGGTGTGTATTTCTGGCGGGAGATGCACGCCGACGGGGAGGACGCGAGCAGCGCTGACCTCGAACGCCTCAAGCTGCAACCGCGGCGTGCGGCCCCCGCGCGCTGGGCGGTCATCGCGCAGACACTCGTCACGCTGGCGATCATCTTCGGCGCCTCGCAGCTGTTCGTCCGCCAGCTCGAATGGGCCGGCCCGGCCCTGGGGCTGCCGGCTGCCGTCGTCGCGTTGCTGCTCTCCCCCATTGCGACCGAGCTTCCCGAGGTCCTCAACGCAATCATCTGGACCCGCCAGGGCAAGGCGCAGCTCGCGCTGGCCAACATCTCCGGCGCCATGATGATTCAGGCCACCGTGCCCTCCGGTATCGGCATCCTCTTTACCCCGTGGAAGTTCGACTCCGCGCTCATCCTCGCGGGCGTCGTCACCGCCGCCGCGGTCGGCTACCTGCTCTGGCTGCTGCGCACCGGCCGCCTCAGCCCGGCTCGGCTCACCGCGGCCGCTGGCTTCTACGCCATCTTCGCGATCGGCCTCGTTTTCGTCGCCTGACCGGCCGACGTCCTCCTTTCGCACCGCCCTCCACCCGCCCCCCCGCGCCCCCGCCTACACGCCCCCCGCCTACACGCGAGTTGTCCGTGTGTCGCGCTGCCAGAACGCCGCGACACACGGACAACTTCGAGGTGGGGAGGTGAACGGGCGCACGAAAGATGTTGACAGTGTCCACACTGTGTGGCAGTCTCATGGATGTTGTCAGCGTCAACATTGCGGCTCTGGAGGTTCCCATGACTGATCTGACCCGCCGCCGGCAGTTGCTGATCCTGGCAACCGTGTGCTTGGCGGCATTCGCCATCAACCTCGACACCACGATCGTGAACGTCGCGCTCCCCGACCTGGGTCGCCAGCTCGGTGCGACGACACGGGACCTGCAGTGGATCGTCGACGGCTACAACCTTGCGTTCGCCGCGCTGGTCCTGACCGCGGGCTCGCTGGGCGACCGGTTCGGCCGCCGGCCGGCGTTGCTCGTCGGGCTCGCCGGATTCGCGCTGGCAAGCGGCATCGGGGCGGCCATGACCTCGGCATCCGCGCTGGTCGCGGTTCGGTTCGCCATGGGCGCAAGCGCGGCGGTCATCTTCCCGACGACGCTTTCCATCATCACCAACGCATTCCCGGACCGTGGCGAGCGCGCCAAGGCGATCGGGCTGTGGGGCGCCGTGACCGGCCTCGGCGTCGCCGTCGGACCCGTCACCGGCGGGCTCCTCCTCGCGCACTTCGGCTGGCCGTCGGTCTTCGTCGCACTCGTTCCGGTCGCCCTTGTCGCCCTCGCGGCCACCTGGATGTGGGTGCCCGAGTCGAGCGACCCCGGCGAGGCCCGGCTCGACCTGCCCGGCCTGATCCTCTCGTCCAGCGCGATCGGCCTGCTCGTCTACACGATCATCGAGGCACCGTCACGCGGCTGGACCGGCTCGGCGACCCTGGCCGGATTCGCCGGCGCGGCCGCACTGGTCGGTGGCTTCGTCGCGGTCGAACGTCGCCGCGCCCGTCCGATGATCGACGTGACGCTGTTCCGCACGCCGGCCTTCTCGGCCGCGAGCGCATCAGTGACGCTCGCATTCTTCGCCCTCTTCGGGTTCATCTTCCTGGTGACGCAGTACTTCCAGTTCATGCGCGGCTTCGGCACGTTGTCGACCGGCGTGCGGATCCTGCCCGTGGCGATCACCATCGCGATCGGCTCGGTCGGCGGTGTCGCGCTGGCCGGCCGCATCGGTACCCGCGCCGTCGTTGCCAGCGGGCTGCTCCTGCTGAGCTCATCCTTCGCGTGGATCGCGATGTCGCCGACGTTCATGTCCTACGACCACATCGTCGGCCAGATGGTGCTGATCGGGCTGGGCCTCGGACTGACTACGGCGCCCGCCACCGAGTCGATCCTGAGCGTGCTGCCGCCCGCCAAGGCAGGCGTCGGGTCCGCGGTCAACGACGCGACTCGCGAGGCCGGCGGCACGCTGGGCGTGGCCGTGCTGGGCAGCATCTTCACCAGCCTGTACGCCAGCCACCTGACCACGACATCGTTCCGAGAGCTGCCGGGCCACGTCGTGTCGACCGCGCAGAACTCCGTCGCCGCAGCGCTGACCACCGCCGGCAACGCGCCTGGCGCCGCACGACAGCAACTGCTGGACGGCGTGCAGGCCTCGTTCATGAGCGGGTTCCACACCGCGAGCCTGGTCGCCTTCGGCGTCGGCCTGGCCGGTGCGGCCGGCGCCCTGCTCCTGCCCGGCCGCGGCCACCGAGCGGCGACCGAGACCGTGCCTGACGGGACCGTGCCTGCCGAGGCCGAGCTCGTCCCCTGCTGATCCCGAAACGGAGAACACCATGTCTGACCTCAGCCTCGATATGACCGTCGTCGACGACCTCCTGCGCAGAAACGGTGAGTTCGCCGAGGCACACAACGTCGCCGGACTCACCATGTTGCCGACCGGCCGAACGATCATCGTCAGCTGCGTCGACCCCCGCGTCGACCCGGCCGCCGTCATCGGCCTCCAGCTCGGCGAAGCCGTTGTGATCCGCAATGTCGGCGGCCGGATAACCCCGGGCGTCTTGCGGACGCTCGCCTTGCTGGCCGCCATCGCCCGCAGCGGCGGAACCCAGCCCGGATCAGGATGGAATCTCGTCGTCATCCACCACACGGACTGCGGCATCGGCCTGCTGCTCGATCACCCGGACGCGCTCGCCGCCGAGCTCGGCACCAGCCCGGACGCGCTCGACCGCGATTCGATCGTCGATCCGCGCGCATCGCTCACAGTGGACCTCGCAACGCTGCGCGCCAACCCGCTGCTCCCGCCCGGGCTGATCGTCTCGGGCCTGATTTACGACACGGCGAGCGGCCGGCTCGAAACCGTCGTCCCGCCGGCGATGCTCGGCACGCAGTGATCAGCTGAGCAGCTTGGTGCGTCGGCATGCGGTGAACGTGCGGCGACCTCAGCCTCCCCCGTTGTTGTTGTCGCCGCCCCCGCTGCCGTCTCCTCCACCGTTGCCGTGGCCGTTGCTGTTGCTGCTGGTCTGCGAGGACACCAGCTGATCGGTGTTGATCAGCGGCGTGCCGTTGCTGAGGATCATGCCGAGCTGGTGCGTTTCCTGGATGCGGTCATGGCCCCCGGTCCGGTAGGAGATGGTGACCGTCACGGAGCTGCCGTCGGCCTGCGGAGGCGTGACTACCCGGAGGTCCTTGACCCCGTCCCAGAAGCTGTTGTAGGCGTCCTGGCCCTGGCTTTGTAGCCCGGGGCCGAGCCGGGTCCATGCCTTGTCCGGGTTGCCGGGCAGCAATGCGTAGTACTCCGATACCGCCTGCTGGAGCTGCCCCGGGTCGATCGCGGTCGGCGAGTGGCTGGTGGTGGCGCTGTGGGAGGCAGCCGTCGTAGTGGGCGGCGCCGCCCCGCCGGAAGAACCGTCGCGCGGCGCGGTAAGCAGCAGCGCCACGAGTACGGCCAGCAGCAGACAGCCGGCCAGCGCCGCGATCAC
>JBPYES010000189.1:0-5289 GCA_051984825.1 Jatrophihabitantaceae bacterium | reverse complement strand
TCGAGGTCCGCCCGCTGGTGGCCGTCGACTGCCCACCACGCCACCGCCGCGCCGAGCGCCGGAAGCGTCACCGCGAGGACAAGGCCGAGCCCCAGCCACGCGCTCAGCGGCAGGCGCCGCATCAGTGCTCCATGACCGCGTCGAACCGATAACCAACCCCCCAGACGGTGACCAGCAGCTGGGGGTCCGCCGGATCATCCTCGAGCTTCTCGCGCAGCTTGCGGACGTAGACCGAAACGGCACTCCGGTGGCCCCACGAGCCCCAGAGCAGTTCGAACAGCTGATCACGGCTGAGGACCTGACGGGGGTGTTCGGCGAACACGCGCAGCAGCGCGAACTCGCGTGCCGTCAGCTGAACGGTGCGATCGCTGACCCGCACCTCATGAGCTGCCACGTCGATGGACAACTGCCCGAAGCGGAGCACCTCTGGGCCCGCGGCGGAACGACCGTTGTTCGGCGAGCGGCGCAATACGGCCTTGACCCGGGCGACGACCTCCGCCGGCGTCGCGGATTTGACGATGTAGTCGTCGGCGCCCAAGCCGAGCCCCCGAAGCTTGTCGCTGTCGTCGGAGCGCGCGGTGAGGAACAACAGGGGCAGCTGCGAGGTCTCGCGCACGCGGCGACACAGGTCGAAGCCGGATGCTCCCGGAAGCATGACGTCGACCAAGGCACAGTCGACCGGCGCTTCGCCGATTACTGCGAGCGCCTCCTCGGCATCCCCGGCGACGACCACGCAAAAGCCGGCGACATCGAGGAAGTCACGTAGGAGTCCGGTGATCTCTGGCTCATCCTCAACGACCAGCACCGTCTGGGGCATAGCCGCAAGTCTCCTGCAAGCGTCAGCGTGCGGCGCCACTTTTCGCAAATGCTTCGGATCACCTTTGGCGGTAGCTCGCCTGCGCACGTTGTCATCGGTATCGCTGTTCAACGATCGAAGGGAGCAACAGCGATGCCACGAGTGACGACAGCGGTCTGCTCTGCAGCGGCCGCAGGGTTGACCGCGCTGGCGGTGACGGTCGCCGGCCCCGCCCTGGGCGCCGGCTCGCCGCCAGGCGGACCCGACAAACAGGTCGAGCATCAAAGCGGCCCGACTCCCCAAGCGCTTCAGGCGTGCCTGCAGGACCACGGTGCCACCGGTGTGCCGGGCGACGAGAGAGACGGCCGCGCGCTGAAGGAGTGGATCGTCGCCCACCAGGGCGACGCTTCCGTTCGCGACGCGTTGAAGGCCTGCGACGTGTTCTTCGAGACCAAAGACGGCTCGGGCCCCGGCGCAAAGCCGGGATGCGCAAGCCCAGCGGAGCCGAAGGCAGCCCCGAGCGCTGCGGCCCGCGCGAAGGCCCGCCGTGTGGACGCGGCGCGAAAGACCTGAGTGACCAAGCCTGCCCGCGCGAACCCGGTTCGCGCGGGCAGCCCACACGTTGTTGGCGGCCGGTAAGTGTGTGCGTACTCTCGGCTCGTTCATCGCACGCAGTGATCGCCGAGGTCGCATCTCTCTGCGCTGGGAACCAGCTCCGGCCACGCGCGGATAATTCGAGTGGTGCGCGAAGCGCTTCCTGGCTGCAGCGGCCGGCCCGCGCAGGAGCAGGCTCGATCAACAGACCGATCGGCGCCACGGGTGCGGGTGCTCCGGTCGATGGCATGGGTGTGGGTGCCGGTCGTCGCGGCGCTGGCGCTGCGGCTCGCGTTCGTGTCCGCGACGCCGGGTTACACACCGGTGCGCAACGACGACGCGATCTACGATCAGATGAGCTGCGAGATCAGCCAGCAGGGGTCGTTCCCTCCCTACCGGCAGACGATCCGCATCCAGCCGAGCGCGTATCGGCCGCCCGTATTTCCCTACTTCCTCGGCGGCATCCGAACGCTCACGGGCTGTACTCCGGGGACGATCCCGACGTCGCCGTCGGCGTGGCCGCGCGTCATCGGCGCGCTGCTCGGATCAACCGTGGTCGCGATGGTGGCCTGGCTCGGGGCGCGCTGGTGGAGCCGCCGCGCGGGCTTCACGGCCGGGATGGTCGCGGCGATCTGCGGCGCAGCCGTGATCTGCGATTCGCAGTTCCTGTCGGAGGGGCTCTTCGCGGCGCTGCTCGTGACCGCCGTCGTCGCGGTCGTCCACGCCCGTGACACCGCGGAGAGCACCCGGCTGTGGTGGGCGGTCGCCGCCGGGCTCGCGGGAGGCCTCGCGGCGCTGACCCGCTCGAACGGAGCACTTGTCATACCGGTGCTCGCGGCGGGGACGTGGGTCGGCCGCCCGCGCTGGTCTCGGCGGGCGGCGGCGGCACCGCTTGTCGTGCTGGTCGTGGCGGCGATGACGATTGTCCCCTGGACGTTGCGCGACATGCGCGACATGCACGCGTTCATCCCGGTCTCAGACGAGGCCGGCGGCACCTTGGCCGGCACCTACAACGACGTAGCACGAAATGACAAGGACGCGCCCGCGAGCTGGCACTCGCCACACGAGGTGCCAGCCGACCGCGCGCTGTTCCGATACGCGAAGCGGGTCAACCTGCCCGAGAACTTGATGCAGAGCCGGCAGGGGCGGCTCGCTCTGAACTATGTGCGCGCGCATCCGGCGTATGTCGCCGAGGTCGCCTACTGGAACACGGTGCGTCTGCTCGGCCTGGCCGGGCGGATGGAGTTCCTTTGGCACGCGCGCTCGCTGAAGCTGCCGGAGTGGCCAGTGCTCCTGGCGATGGCCGTCTCCACATGGATGGCGTTGTTGGCGCTGCTCGGCGTGATTACCGGAGCGGCACGTGGCTCGCCGCGGTTCGTCTGGATCGGGGTGACGCTGCTGGCGTTCACAACCGTGCTCGTGAATGCGGATGCGCTCCGTTTTCAGGTGCCTTTCTCACCGTTCGAGGCGCTGCTCGCGGGGGCCGGGGTGGCCTGGTTGCTGGAGCGCAGTCGCGCTCGATCGCGTGCCGGTGTCCAAACTCGAGGCCCCCGAGAGCATTCGTGAGGAGCCGCAGCCCGCCGTGACCGCCACCGCCGGCCTAGCTAGTACTCCAAGTGGAACTTCACCCAGTCCGTCCGCAGTCGGAACGTCCCGTTCAGGCGCTGCGCCCAGTAGGCCGCCCGCACCTCGCCGCTGGGGCTGACGTAGTTCTGCGGCGACGACGCCGTCCACGTGGTTGTCGTGTCGCTTGTCGCGCCCTGGCCGATGGCCACAACGTTCTCCCAGCTGTTCGTGGAGAAGTTGTACATGTCGAGGTTCAGGTAGGCATTGGACCTGCTCACATTGCCGTCGACTGTGACCGTCAGCTTCGTCACCGCCGACGGTGCCTCCGCGATCGTCACGTGCGGCTGGATCTCGGCGACGTAGCTGCCGAGCGTCGAGACGCTGTTGACCTCGACGCGCACGCCGTCGTTGCTCGCGAGTCGTGACACGGCGCTCGTCCCGGAGACGATGCTGCCCGTGACCGGGTCGTAGGCGGTTGCCGCGTAATCCTTCGCCGGGGGCGGTGGTGGTGGCGGGCCGCCTCCACCTCCACCTCCACCTCCACCTGCGAAGCTGCCGCCCGCCCAGGTCAGGTAGCCGTAGTAGCGCGATCCGAACGGGTGCGCCGGGTCGCCGGTAAACCCGTACGTCGGCACGGCGGCCGTGTGGGCCTGCGCGTCGCTGCGGAGCTTCTGGATGATCTGGGCCGGCGACAGGCCGGCGCACGCCGGGGTCGCTGTCCCTTGCTCACCGAGGCAGAGGGCGACGACGCCGGTCATGTGCGGCGTCGCCATGCTCGTGCCGGAGAACGTGGTGTAGCCGCCGTTCTTGTACGTCGAGTAGATGCAGACGCCGGGCGCGGCGATCGTGTGCGCGGCGCCGCCGCTCGTCAGCGCGTAGCTCGAGAAACCGGCGTAGCGATCGTCAACCTCGACGGTCCGGCAGGCGGGCGGACCACCGGTGCCGCCCGGGCTTCCGTCGCTGTCGGAGACGGCGGTGACCGTGAGTGCCTCCGGGTAGGCGGCCGGCACGTCCGGCTGCGATGCGTAGTCGAAATCCCAGCCGTTGTTGCCTGCGGCGACCACGTACGTGATCCCGGCCTGCGTCGAGCGGCACACCGCTGCGTATTCGGCGTCGAACGTGCTCGAGCAGGTCCCGATCGGCAACAGGCTCGTGCCGCCCAGGCTCATGTTGGCGACCGAGATGTTGTTGTTCGGATCGCTGTCGGTGCGCGTCGAGGTCGCCCAATCGATGCCGCACACGACCTGCGAGACGGTGCCGCTGCCCTGCGCGTTCAGGACCTTGACCGCCCAGACCTTCGTGTCCGGCGCGACGCCCACGACGCCGGAGCCATTGTTCCGCCCGGCGATGATGCCGGACACATGCGAGCCGTGGCCGTGGTCGTCGATTGGGGCTGCGCCCGGGGTGATGCAGTTGGTGCCGGCCACGGCGTTCAGGTCCGGGTGCGTGAGGTCGATGCCGGTGTCGATCACCGCCACATTGACCGTGCTCGCTGGGCGAGCCGTCGTCGCGTCGGCGGCCGCGATGCGGCGGATGCCGGTCGGCGGCAGCGGCTCATTGGCTGCGAGCGGGACTGCGTCGACGGCGTGGACGTAGCGGTCCTGCATCACGTACGCGACTGCCGGATCGGCCTGGACCTTCTTCAGCTGACCCGGCGACAGCCTGGCGCTGAAACCCTTCAGCGCGTGGCCGTAGCGGTGCTGGCTCCTGAAGCCCTGGCTCTGCTCGAGCGCATCGGTCTCACCGTTCACGCTCGGCACGTCCTGGTTGTAGACCACGATGTAGCCGTCCGGCACGACGTCGGCGTCGCGCGCGACGGCGACCGCCGGCAGACCGAGTGCGGTACTCAGAACCGCGGCCGGCAGTGCCAGGATGGACAGGGAGCGCAACCTTCGCATGACAGGACCTCCCAGGGCAGCTTGCTGGTCCACCACGAGCTATACCGCGCAGCCGCGGCGCCTGGGAGAAACTTGATCCCGGTCGGCTCGACCTGATCTCAAGCCGGTACCCCGTCCTGGCCGGCCATTCCCCGCCCGAGTGTCTCCGGGCCAAATTGGCATGACAAAAAAAGTCTTGTCGCGCCCCTTCCGGGCGTAATTTGGAACACGAGAGGGGGATCGCACGCAAGCCGCGCGTCCGCGAATGATCAGTTGTCTTGGCCGGGTTCTGCTGGGGCTCGTGTTCGGCGTGCTGCTCGTTCTGGCGCTCACGCCCGCGGGCGCTGCCGGGACCACATGCCCCGAGTACAACGGAACCACCGCGTATCCCTACCCGTTCAACGCGAGCCTCGGTGCGTGGGACCTTCCCGAGTGCCGCGAGCCCGCTCCGGATCG
>JBPYES010000188.1:0-6980 GCA_051984825.1 Jatrophihabitantaceae bacterium | reverse complement strand
TCGGTTTCGTGATCCACTTCGGCGCGCCGGCCTCACCGATCGCGTACTACCAGCAGGTGGGCCGCGCCGGACGCGGGGTCGAGCGAGCCCAGGTGATCCTCCTGCCGGGTCAGGAGGATGCGGCCATCTGGGACTACTTCGCCTCGGTGGGCTTCCCCGCCGAGCAGCATGTCCGGACGGCGCTGCGCGTGCTCACCGCCGAGGGCGCGCCGGTGAGCACCGCGGCGCTCGAGACCCGCGTCGAGCTGTCGCGCTCACGGCTCGAGACGATGCTCAAGGTGCTCGACGTCGACGGCGCGGTCGACCGCGTGCGGGGCGGGTGGGTCGCGACCGGAGCCGACTGGCAGTACGACGCGAACCGCTACGCCACGGTGGCCAAGGTGCGTCAGGACGAGCAGCGCGCGATGCGGGAGTACCAGACGACCAGCCAGTGCCGAATGCGGTTCCTGCGGACGCAACTCGACGACCCCGGCGCTCGTGATTGCGGGCGGTGCGACAACTGCGGCGGGCTCGAGCTCGCGAGCGACGTCGGTGACGAAGCCCTCTCGGCGGCGAGGTCTGCCCTGGGGCGGCCGGGCGTGCGGCTCGATCCGCGCCGGATGTGGCCGAGCGCCATGCCCGGTCTCGGCATCGACGTCAGGGGGAAGCTGCCGGCAGCCGAGCAGGCGGAAGTAGGGCGCGTGGTCGCCCGCTTCACAGATCTCGGCTTCGGGCCGCGGCTGCGCTCATTGCTCGCCACAGGTGTCGCCGACACGCCGCTTCCGGACGACATGATCAAGGCGTGCGTCCAGGTGCTCGCCGCCTGGGACTGGGCACAGCGCCCGGCCGCGATCGTGCACGTCGGTTCGCTTTGCCGGCCGACCCTCGTCGCCGATCTGGCGAGCCGACTCGCCGGCATGGGACGCCTGACCGACCTCGGGGGCGTGCCCCACGCCGGCCAGTCGGTAACCGGTCGCTCGAACAGCGCACTGCGCCTGCGCGAGGTGTGGAACGCCTACGAGCTACCTGCCGCGCTCGCTGCACAGCTTGCCGGACAGGCGGTGCTCCTCGTCGACGACCTCGCCGACACCGGCTGGACCTTCACCGTGGTGGCCCGGTTGTTACGCCGCGCCGGTGCCGGCCCGATCTACCCATTCGCGCTCGCCCTCGCCGCATGAGCGGCGTAATCGGCTGTCCTTAGCGGGTTGCCGCGTGCGACGGGACCGCGGATTCCTCCATCGACTCGATGTCGGAGCCGCCGTACACGAGCAGGGCGTACATGACGAGAGCGCCGAGCCCGATGTAGATCAACGCCCACACGGGGTAGTACGGAGCCCAAAACATCGCCGCGACGCCTCCGAGCCCCGCAGCGACGACTCCGACCCAGCGACCGAGCTCGGACCCACCCAGGACGGCGAACGCGGACACGATGTACAGGACACCGACCACCAGCCAGACCCAGCCGTACGTCTTCAGGCTGTGCCCGAAGACCGCACCCTCGAGATTCGAGGGCAGCACGCCGTGATAGCGAAACGCCCAGATGGCATCGAAGATGCGCATGACGCCGGCAACGCCCAGCACTGTGGCGGCGAACACGATCCAACCCGACCCGCGCGTAGTCATGGCTCTCCCGAGCAAACCGAAGTTGTTGCGGACAAGGCGACCGCAACGATCAGCAGCAGACTGCCGGCTGACAGGATCCCGCTGCCGATTGATGACAAAGGTGCCCCGGGACGCCCCGAAGCGGCATCCTCCTCGCAGAATGAACTCGGCCCCGCGGCGCCGAGTTCTACTGCGCGCGAATGCCACCGTCGAGCAGGTACACCTTGCCGGTGAGGTAGGCGTTGGTGAGCATTACCAAGGCCATCCGGACGACTTCATCGACGGTGCCGAGCCGGCCGACCGGAATGGCGGAGCTGTCGTGGTCCTTGGCGATCATCCCGCTGACGACGAGCGCGGGGGCGATGGCGTTGACGGTGATGCCGAAGGCCGCGTAACGATTCGCCATCCAATACAACATGCCGTGCAGACCGGACTTCGACGCTGCGTAGTGCGGGCCGACGATACCGCCGGTGTACGCGGCCACCGAGGATACGAACAGCACGCGCCCGAATCCTCGCTCGGCCATGCCGGGTAGCGCCCCTGCGGCCAGTACGAACGGTGCCGTGAGGTTGACGGCCAAGGTCCGCTGCCACAGCGCCATGTCGACCTGTTCCAGCGATTGCACCCGGCCCGCGACGCCCGCGTTCGGGATGAGCACATCGACCGGACCGAGTTGCTGCTCGACCTCCTCCAGCAGCCGGGCCGCCGCATCGGTGTCCGACAGGTCCGCCTGAACGGTGCAGGCCCGCCTTCCGCCGGCCCGCACGGCGTCAGCCGTCTGCTCGGCCGCCTCGCTGTTGCCGCGGTAGTGGACAGCGACGTCGCAGCCCGCCGCGCCGAGTGCCCGCGCCAGCCCGCGACCGATGCCGCCCGAAGCCCCCGTCACCAGCGCCGTCCGACCGGTCAGTTCTGTCGTCATGCGCACAGCCTTCCCGGATGCCTCGTCGCGCGGCAACGGAAAGCGGCGGAGGGTCACCGCATTTGCGCGTCACGTCACTGCGGACGGGGGCGGGTCAGCAGACGTACCGACAGCAAGGAGCCGTTCGAAGAAGGAGCGATAACCCTGCAGGCTTTGTCGAAGATCTTCCGTCGAGACGTCGCTACGGCTCGCCCAGCGCGCTTCGAGTTGGTCGCGCTCGGAGGCGAACATCCGCACAACGCGCTGCATGAGATCAACGACCAGTGCGTCCCCGTCCTGCACCGCCGTTCGCGGCTCATCCACGAAATGCGCGTGGATTTCCCTCCAGCGCGAGCGCACGCTCGCGAGCTCCTCGGCATCGAGTGACGCCGTGCGAGCTGCGGTCTCAGTGGGTGCCTCCGCGAGCCCGTTGCCGGCGTACCGCCCGGGGTCCGCCGAGGGCACTGGAGATCTGCCCTCCTCGTAGTCCATTCCGCCGGCAGGCCCGCTCTGCTCCATGACCATCCCGCTGTCCTGCGGTTCCTGCGGATCAGACGCCGTCAACGGTGTACGAGGCTCGGCCTCAACGGGTGCCTTAGTGAGTTCGTCGCCCACATACCGCTCGGACTCCGACCAGCGCGTTTGCGATCCACTGTCATCGCGCTCCGTTCCCCCGATCGGCTCCGCGATCATCCCGTTGTCTTGCGCTGCCTGCGGATCAGTCATCGGGTACCTCCGGGAGCCGGCTGCTCCGTGTCAGCGTCTTCGATCGCATGCGCGTCGCCAGTTGTTACCTCACGGTCCCTTTGGCCGGACTGTTGGGCGTCGAGCAACTCGTCGAAGAGGCTGCGGTAATGCAGCAACGCTGCGCGTAGGTCTTCCGTGCTCACTTCCTGCGAGGTGGCCCGCCCGCAAACGCTGTGTGCGTACCGGTAGTTCTCCACGATGGACGGGTGATCAACCGAGATCAGGTTGGCCTGTGCCTCGAAGTTGTCCATGGGGTAACCACGTGCGCCCATCACACGGCGTACCAGGTCGTCGGCTGCCACAACCGTGTGCGACGGCTGGTCGACGAACCGCTCCTGGAGTTGGCGCCACTCGGCTGCGAAACGTGCCCGCTCGGTCTCGGACAGCGGCGTGATGTCGAGCTGCTCGCGCTGATGCTGTCGCTCGAGCAGATCGGCCTCCGCCGCGCGCCGACCGTCGCGGTCGTGCACCGCGCGGTCATACTCGGGGCCGAACCGCTGACGCAATATGGTCGTCCTGCGCTGCCGCATCGCGATCGCCACAACCAGCGCGATGACTGCGACTATGGCGAGCGCGATCACGATCCACGCCCAGGTAGCCATCGGGTCCTCCTGTGTATTGGGTGCCGGGGGTGATACCCAGTGCGCAGCAGCGGCAAACGGAGGCTCACCATTCGAAGGCGTTGCCGCCTCACGGTGAAAGTGACGACGCAGAAGTTGCGCGGCTGACGATGCGCCGACTGCTCAGCGCTGGCGGGCCGGTGGGCGGCGTGCTGGCGCGCGGGGCGCCTTAACGTTGGCGTGCGGGCGGTGCTTGTCGATGAGCACGCGCGCCATCTCCTTGGCCCGCAGGGCAGCCCGGCGGTCGCCCTCGCTCGCCAAGATGATCGAACCCTCCATCAGGATGTGGAACGACAGCGCGAACTCCTCGGGCTCGGCAAGACCTGCAGCCGCAGCGCGGCCGGCGACCATCGTGCGCAGGTTCGCCAGGTGCTGCACGCAAGCCTGGCCCACCGGGTGGCCGGTGCCCATCTCCAGAAGCACGCTCATGAACGAGCGTTCCCTGAACGAGTCGTTGCGCACGTACCACTCGTCGAGCATGTCGAAGATCGCTAGCAGCTGGCCCTCGGAGTCGTCCGCCCGCTTCGCGGATCCGGCCTCGATGAAGTCACGGCTCCAGCGCTGCTCGCGCCGGTCGAGGAAAGCCATCGCCAGCTCGTCCTTGGACCGGAAGTGCTTGTACAGCGTGGCCTTGGCGACACCCGATCGGGCAATCACCTCATCGACGCCGACCGCGCGGATACCTCGCTGCGTGAACAGGTCATACGCAGTAAGCAGGATCTGCTCGCGCGCCGATCGGCGTTGCGTCACATTAGCACTGCTGTCAGTCATCGTCTTGACCAGAACCTACCGGTAGACAGACCTGTCTGTCCATGGTAGAAATTAGCGCCGAGAGGGTGCGTCGTTCGCGCAACCGGACAGCAGAATCCGGCCCGGGCAGTTCCGATCACAGCGTCGGGACTCAGGGAGTGAACGCCAGGCTCGACAGCAGCCACATCCTCCGCCCGGGAGGGCTAGGAGTTTCTGATGTTGCCCCGTATCCATCCGACGAGTAACACCAGTACCAACACGCGCCAGTCCCTGACCACCGTGCGCCAGGATCGCACCCACGCGCTGATCCGCGCCGTCGGTGAGTGGGATCTCGCCAATGCTCACATCCTCGAGGAAGTGCTGCAGGAACACGAAAAGGCCGGCCGCTGGTTCGTGCGCCTTGACCTCAGCGCAGTGTCATTCCTCGACTGCACCTGCCTCGGTGTGCTCGTTACCGCCCACCAGCGGCTGCTGACCGCGCGAGGCGCACTCGTGCTCACCGGTATCACGCCGCGCCTGACGCGGCTGCTGAGCTTGGCCCAGCTCGATCGGGTGCTGCTCACCACGAGCCTGACCGATTTCGACGCCCGATCCACCCACACCCCCGTCGGCGCGCGCCCACGCGCGGTGACATCGTTCGAACGGTCGGCCTAACCAGCAACCGCACCTGGGCCGCTGGCGGAATCTTCCGCCAGCGGCCCTCCCACGTCCGGCATATGGACGGCCGGCAGTTGTCACGGTGTCGGGCTCGACGGTGGCGTGCTTGTCGGTGGTGCTGAGGGTGAGCCCGGATCGGACGGCGATTCTGCTGTCGACGGCGAACCTGGATCGGATGACGGCGTCGACGTCGGCGTCGGCGTCGCCGGCAAGGTCGAGCTTGACGCCGAGGCGGGGCTGGTTGACGGGGATGCTGCCGAGACGCTCGCGGTCTTCGGCGGGGTTGGATGGTTGCCCGACGAAGTGGTGGGCGGTCGGGACGCGGTCGCTGATGCCGCGGTCGGCGAGGCCGGGTCAGCGACCTGCTGGGGACCACTTGCCGCCGTAGGCGGGTGCGGCCCGGCCGTTGCAGCATGGGTCCGCCCGGCCGCGGTGCCGGTCGTCGGTGCCGCGTATCCGGGTGGCGCCTGCTGGGCAGGGCGGCCGGGCCGGTGGGTAATGATCAAGCCGGCGGCCGCGGCTGCGCCGGTCAGCGCCGCGATGCCCAAAGCGGCAGCGGCAATCGTGTTCGGCCGGCGTGGCCGTCGATGTGCCCGTCGGGCGACGTGGGCAGCTGTCCTCGCGGGAAGCTCGGTGGAGGCACCGGCCCCACGATGTGGAAGCTGCGTGGTGCGTGAGCTCTTCAGTTCGTCGAGTCGATTTGCCAGCTGCGCGGCGCCGGGGCGATCCTGCGGATCCGCTGCCGTCATGTCGCTGATTGCGGCGCGCAAGCTCGGGCTGGCGACGGCCGGAATGGCAGGTCGATGGTCGAGGCGAGCCATGGTCGCTTCGAGCCCGGTGTGGGGGTAGGCCGGCTCGCCGGTCAGCGCCTCGATCAGCACAAGCCCCAGGGAGTAGATGTCGGTCGCCGGAGTCAGCGGTTCGGCGCGAAGCTGCTCGGGACTTAGGTAGTTCGCCGTCCCCACGGTCAGGTTGACGGCGGTAAGCCGGCTAACACCGGCGGCGATGGCGATGCCGAAGTCGACGAGCTTCGCCGCGGCGAACGGATCATCGATGATGCTCGGTAGGAGGATGTTCGACGGCTTGACGTCGCGGTGGACGACGCCGCGCGCGTGAACGTACGCAAGGGTATGGGCCAGCGCAGCGGCAAGCTGGATGACCTGCGCCTCGCTCACCGGCACTTGACGGATCCGCTGCAGCAGCGTCGGCCCTTCGACCAGTTCGGTCACCAGGTACGGCGCAGCCACATCGAGCTCGGCATCGAAGACGGTGACGATCCCCGGGTCGCGCAACCCGGCCAGGAGTAGGACCTCACGACGAAAGCGCTCGTCACCGTCGGCAATTTCGGCGCCGGGGTGGAAGACCTTGACCGCCACAGCTCGGGCCATGTGGTGGTCATACGACCGGTACACGGTCGACATGCCGCCTTCACCGATGAGCTCACCGAGCTCATACCGCCCGCCCAACCAGCGGTGCTCGCCGTTTCCGGACTCCATCGCCGCTAGCGGTCGCAACCGCGCACAATCGCTGCGACGGTGCCGATAAGCCCGGCACCGATACTCATCAAGAACACCTTCACCTTCGTGCAGTCCGCAACGGGCGTGCGACGTCGCGGGCTTCGCATCGACCTGATCGTCGCCGCTGCCAACGGCCGTCAATCACATTCGCCAAGCTGGCGGGCTCGTACTGAGAGCGGTCTCTTTCCGCTAGGCGTTTGGTACCCACGC
>JBPYES010000187.1:0-4683 GCA_051984825.1 Jatrophihabitantaceae bacterium | reverse complement strand
CGATCACGTTCTGGATCCCGCTAATGGTGTTCGCATTCCTCTACGGGCTGTCCATGGACTACGAGGTATTCATCCTGTCCCGCATCCGTGAGGAGTACGACGGGGCGCGCTCCACGAATGCAGCGGTTATCGAGGGGATGGGCCGTACCGGCCGGCTGGTCACGAGTGCGGCGCTGATCCTGTTCTTGGCGTTTGCCGCCCTGGCCTCCGGACCGGGTACCGACCTCAAGACGCTTGCCACCGGACTGGGCTTCGGCATTCTCCTCGACGCGATACTCGTGCGCTCCCTACTCGTCCCATCGCTGGTGTCGCTGTTCGGACGGTGGAACTGGTACCTGCCCTCGCGCGTCGCCCGCGTCCTGCGCGTTCAGCCCTCTCATCCGCACCCCGAACGGCCCGAGCCCCGCGAACCGGAACGCACCGCTGTGGGCTGAGCCGCCTAGTCTGCGTCGTCCTGGCGATCCCGCTGCGCGTGGTCTCGCTCGGCCGCGTGCTCGATGTCTCCGTTCGACAACTCGCGCGCGGTCGCGGCAACCTCCCGATTGATCCGCGCTTGCTCTCGCAACTCGGACTGTCGTGTCCGTTCGTGCGCCGCCTCGGCTCGCCTCCGACGCTCTAGCTCGCGTTGCTCCGCCGTGCCTTCGCGTTCGTCCGCGAGCCGCTCCCGTTCGTCTGCGGCCCATTCCCGCTCGTCCGCGAGATGCTCCCGATCCTCCGCGAGCCTGTCCCGCTCATTGGCCAGGTGCTCGCGCGTCGTGCCAAGCGCCTCTTCGCGATCCTCGCCGGCGATCGCCTGCTCGGTGCTTGCCTGCTGCCTGCGCCCGGCCTGCCGCTCGCGCTCGACCTTCGCCTCGGCACGCTCACGCCGCTCCAGCTCTCGCCTCTCGGACGTCCCCTCGCGCTGATCCGTGTACCGCTCACGTTCGTCGGCGGTGAGTTCCCGTACGTCCGCCAACTGTTCGCGGTCGTCCGCAATCCGATCCCGTTCGTCCGCGAGCCGCTCGCGTTGGTCGGCGAGCTGCTGCCGCCTAGCGGCGGCCGCCTTGCGCTCGTCCAGGCGCTCAGCTCGCCGTTCACGGTCCTCGGTCAGGTGCTCGCGCCTGACGGCGAGCCGCTCACGCTCCACAGCGAGATCCTCGCGCTCCTCGGCGATCTGCTCACGCTCTGCGGCCACCCGCTCGCGTTCTCGAGCGATCCGAGCAAGTTCGCTCGAGTCCTGCACGGTCCGGTCAGATATGCCAGCAGGGCCAGGAACATCGCCGGGTGGATTAGCGTCCATCCCGCCTCACCTCATGCCGCTCTCGGCCCCCGGCTCGTGCCCGCCATCAACGCTTGAGCGCGAGCATCGTCTTGACCGGGTCGATGCTCCCACGCTCTGGCGTCCCGCAGTGCCGCCGGTCTGGGTGGGCAGGATCGTCGGCGGCTGGAAGCGCCTCCCGGGCGGCTAAGGGGGCGGCCGGCGCGCGCGATTAGACGGGGCGGACGTTCGCCGCCTGCGGGCCCTTCTGGCCCTGCGTAGTTTCGAATTCCACCCGCTGGTTGTCTTCCAGGCTCTTATAGCCCGTGCCGGCGATGGCGGAGAAGTGGACGAAGACGTCGCTGCTGCCGTCGTCGGGGGTGATGAAACCGAAGCCTTTTTCGCTGTTGAACCACTTCACGGTGCCCTGTGGCATTGACGTGCTCTCCTTCGATGGAGCCGTGCTCGCCCGCACACCGTGTGCGTGGCGTGGTCTTTGCGGGTGGCGGCTCTCGATGGAACCGAAAGGCGACAGACGCAACTGCAACAAATCCTGCGTCGCGCAGCGGGCCGAAGAAGGAACTGCTGACAACCGCTGACCACGCTAGCAGAGTCGGCGCGGCCCGCCGGGTCCTCGGCTCACGGTTAGCTAACTCGCGAGGTCGTCCGGACGCAGCCGATAGACCTGCAGGTGCAGACGGTGGTACTTGTCCGTCTCTCCGACCCACTGCATGCCGAGCCGGTGGATCGCCCCCATCGCCCGGCTGTTCGCGGGCCGCACGACTGCGATGACCTCCTCGATGCCCTGATCGAAGGCCCATCGCGCCAGCGCTCGCCCGACCTCGGTCGCGTAGCCGTGGCCCCAGGACGCCTGCTGCAGTTGCCAACCCATTTCGTACGCGTCGTCCGGTGGAAGCGGCAGCAGCGTCGCGCCACCGATGACGGACCGGTCTTGTTTGAGTTCGATCGCCCAGCGGCCGGCCGGTGTGGTCATCCGGGTGTCCTCGGCCAGCCACTGTTGCAACACCAGGCGCATCGCCGGTTCATCGCCAACGCGATCCATGGCGGGAGCGAGCCATCGCGCGACCTGGGTGTCGCCGTACACGCCCAACGCCGCCGCCGCATCATCGACCGTCCATGGCCTGAGATTCACGCGCTCGGTCGTCAAGGCCTGCGTCATCCGCTCAGCCTATTCGTGCCGACCGTGCACACAGTCCTCGATTCATGACGGGTCAGGGTGGGAGGGTCGTGGCTTCTGTCCCTTCCGAGGGTGGAGGGTTTGGATCAGGATGTATCTGTGGCGATATCCGAGGAAGACATCTGGGTCCAGTGGGGGCCGTTGGTGTCGCACGGGGTGCGCCACGGGAATCTGTTGGGTCGGATGGAGCAGAGGCTTCGCGGCGCGGCCGGCAGGCTTGCCGCGTTGGGTTGGGAGGATTCAGCGGGTGTGGCTGAGCAGTTCGCCGACTGCGTCCGTTTCGATCGAGAGCAGCCTGCGACTGCCCAGCACCTCTACTCGCTCGCCGGGCAGGTGCGGCGAACCGTGGGGGTCAGCCAGGCTTGTGACACAGCGCTCCACGCCGCGCTCAGCGCGGTCGGCGCGGATCGGGGCAACATCCAGTTGCGGCAGGGGTTGACGGGATCGCTGATCATCGCGGCGCAGAGCGGCTTCGACAACGACTTCCTTGAGTACTTCGCGGTGACCGACGATGACGCCTCGGCGTGTGGGAGGGCGGCGAAACGGCGGTCCCAGGTCGTCATAGCCGATGTGAATACCGACGCTGGGTTCGCTCCTCACCGGGAGATCGCTGCGGCGTCGGGGTTTCGCGGAGTGTGCTCTACTCCTCTGCTCGATCGGCGCGGCAACGTCGTGGGTGCGCTTTCGACGCACTATGAGCGACCGTATCGGCCGTCCAAGGGGGAACTGGCGATATTGCGCCGCCTGGGATGGCTGCTCGGTTCCACGTTGGTGCCGCGCGCCAACGTGAGCAACGGCGCCGTCAATGGGTATACACAAACCATGAATGGACACCCCCGGCCATACGCTTCGGTCGAGGAGTGGCGTGAGCGTTTCGCTGCGATAGCCGAGCAGACCGCAGACGTAGCTGACGATCTGGCGTCATACCTGGAAGAGGCCGCTCGGCGCGGCGACGAGGAGCGCCGACTCTCCATCGCGCGGACCGAGCGGCAAATCGCCGCCCTACAACGTCGCAATGCAAGCAAACTGCGCCAGACGCGACGTGCAACGGTTGATCTGGAACACCCCCCATCGCTGAAGCACTAACTGCGCAATGTGACGTAGGTCGCAGCAGTGCCGCCTGCGCCCGGCAAGTTATCAGTACTGCGCAGTGCCGCGCGCCGGCTGTGAACCAGATAGGTGCCGGCTGCGTGTCAATTATCGTCGGGGCGACTCAGGGGGGTTGCCGCCAGCACCGATGCTGAGACCGCGATGCTGCTGGCGCGCGCGGGCTTTTCCATTCGTATTCGCACGCCGGGTACGAGCCCGGTGTGAGGGGGATTTGCTATGCACAAAATCTCGTCCAAAATCGCTTTACTAACCGCCGTGGTGGGCCTTGGCGTAGGTCTCGGCGTCAACGCCGCAACGAGCACGGCCACGCCGACCCAGTCCGCGGCGGACGCGCCGTTCGAACAGCGCGGCGACATCCGAAACCTGCCGCATGCTTTGCAAGAGCGGCTCGAACTGTTGGCCAACCGCCCGAGCACCTTCGCGCCCATGACGGCGTTCTCAGAGGCGCCAACACCGAGCAAGCTGTTCCAGTACTACCTGCTCGACACCAAACACTTCCAACCCAACGTTTTCACGACGACGATTCCCGGCATCAACGACGGCGTAGCGCCGAGTGCCACCGGGCCGAACGGCGACCTGCCCACTCTCGGCGCGACCCGAGTCGTCGTCGAACCCAAGCCCGGCCTGCCGACGGATCCCAATGACCCGGGCGCGTTCGTCGACATGTTCACTGACATCTCCGGGCTGTTCGTGATCAACAATGAGTCGGGCTGGTATGAGGGATGGATGATCCACGACGTGATCGTTCCCGACGTCGCGGCACCGCGCAGCGACGGGCACGCGACCTTCGGCACGATAACGGCAGCTGATGCTGCCAGGCTCGCCGAAATGGGCAGCCACAATAACCGCCCCGGGAACATGTTCACCGTCGACGGCAAGGCTCCGCACCTACCCGCGGCGACGGATCACTGGCCCGATCGGGTATCCAACACGGTGCCGCTGCAGTTGTCCCTCGGCGCCTACAACGCCACGCAGCAAAGCGACCTGCACTCCTATTGGGAGCTCAACCAGTACACCAACTGGACCCCGCCCACCTACGAACTGCCGTTCACCGGCGGGATTCCGGGCACGTTCGAACGCGGCCAGATCGGCGCCCAGTCATCGCTCATTCCCGGATCCGGGCCGTCTGGTATTAGCA
>JBPYES010000186.1:0-6662 GCA_051984825.1 Jatrophihabitantaceae bacterium | reverse complement strand
GGCTCGGACTCGTTCACGCCGTACTTGACGGCGCCGAGCTTGGAGCTCATGCCGTACTCCGTCACCATTGCGCGCGCGAGCTTCGTGGCCTTCTCGATGTCGTTGGACGCGCCGGTGGTCGGCTCGTGGAAGACGAGCTCCTCGGCGGCCCGTCCGCCGAGGGCGTACACCAACTGGTCGAGGATCTCGGAGCGAGTCTGCGTGTAGCGATCCTCAACGGGAAGCACAAGCGTGTGCCCGAGCGAACGGCCGCGCGGCAGGATCGTCACCTTGTGCACCGGGTCGAGGTTCGGCATCGCCCACGCGGTGAGCGCGTGCCCCGACTCGTGGTACGCGGTGACCTTCTTCTCCTTGTCGCTCATCGCGCGGGTCTTGCGCTCGGGGCCGGCGATGACCCGGTCGATCGCCTCTTCCAGCGCCTTGTTGTCGATCAGCCGGCCACCCGACCGTGCGGTCAGCAGCGCGGCCTCATTGATCACGTTGGCCAGGTCGGCGCCGGTGAAGCCAGGCGTGCGCCGCGCAATGACCGAGAGATCGACGTCGGTGGCGAACGGCTTGCCCTTGGCGTGCACGGCCAGCACGGCCTTGCGTCCCTCGACGTCCGGAGGCGATACCGCGACCTGCCGGTCGAACCGTCCGGGACGCAGCAGCGCCGGGTCGAGGATGTCCGGGCGGTTGGTCGCCGCGATCAGGATCACGCCGCCCTTGACGTCGAATCCGTCCATCTCGACGAGCAGCTGGTTCAGCGTCTGCTCGCGCTCGTCGTGGCCGCCGCCGAGCCCGGCGCCGCGGTGCCGGCCGACCGCGTCGATCTCGTCCACGAAGATGATCGCGGGTGCGTTCGCCTTGGCCTGCTCGAACAGATCGCGCACCCGGGACGCGCCTACGCCGACGAACATCTCGACGAAGTCCGAGCCGGATATCGAGTAGAACGGCACGCCGGCCTCACCGGCCACCGCCCGGGCGAGCAGCGTCTTGCCGGTACCGGGCGGGCCGAACAGCAGCACGCCCTTCGGGATCTTGGCGCCGAGTGCCTGGTATCGCGCCGGGTTCTGCAGGAAATCCTTGATCTCCTGCAATTCCTCGATCGCCTCGTCCTCACCGGCAACATCGGCGAAAGTCGTCTTGGGTGTGTCCTTGCTGACCAGCTTGGCCTTGCTACGGCCGAAGCTCATCACCCGGTTGCCGCCGCCCTGCACCTGGCTCATCACGAAGAACAGCACGCCGACGATCAACAGGATCGGCAGCAGGCTGACCAGCAGCGACAGCCAGGTATTGCTCTTGGTGACCTTGGTGGTGAACGACCGGCCCGTGTCGGCACCGGTCTGCGCGGTCAGTTTGTTGAAGATCGTGCTACTCGCGTCCGCAGGGAACGACGTGCTGATCTTCTTCTTACCGTCGACCGGGTTCTTCAGGTCGATCTGGAGCTGCTGTTCCTTGTCGCGAATCGTCGCCGAGGTGAAGTTGCCACTGTCGATCTGGGCGTATGCCACCGATGTGTTGACCGACTTGTAATCGCTGCCCCCGGAGACGACCGACGGCAATACGAAGATGGCAAAGATGATCACGATGGCCCATAGCCACCACGATCGGAACAAACGCCTACGATCCATGTGTCACCGCTCGACGGGTTGCGCCGCGCGCTCCTTCTGCTCGGGTGCGAGGAATTCTCGCCCAAAACTCTCTACGGACGGTACACGGCACAGTGCTGCGCCGGGCAGTCACAGGTAGAACGCGGTCGGGTGCCGCCGCGTTCCTTCTTATACCCGGCTGCGGCCGGCCGGCCACCCGGCCTTGTCCGTGTGTCGTGCTGCTATGACGACACGACACACGGACAACGTGGTTGCTCATACGGGTACGACTGCGGTCCCTGGCTCCTGCTCGGGGACGCCGCGGCGGTAGAGGAGCAGGCTGACCAGTAGCCCGACCGCGAACAGGGCCGCCGACCACCAGTACACGGCCTCGTAGCTGTGGATTGCCGCCTCCGCCTGCACGAGCGGGCTGGCCGGGTTCCTGCCCACCAGGTACTGGGTGGCCGCAGCGCTGGCGAATGTGCTCAGCAGCGCCGTCCCGATCGAGCCGCCGACCTGTTGCATCGCGTTGACGGCCGCCGATGCGACGCCGGCGTCGTCCGCGCCGATTCCGGAGGTGGCGACGTTCATCGCCGACGCCATGACCAGGCCGATCCCGAGGCCGGCCACGAGCAGCGGCGGCAGCACGTTCGCGGCGTAGGTGCTGGCCAAACCCAGCCGGGTCAGCCACAGCAGGCCCACGACCGCGAGGCCCATACCCAGCGGCACCAGCACCTTCGGGCCCAGGCGAGGCAGCAGCAGGCTCGTCGCCAGGGTGGCGCTAACCATGACCGCGCCGACCATCGGCAGGAACGCCAAGCCGGTAACTACGGGCGTGTAACCGAGGCTCTCCTGGAGGTAGTAGGTGAGGAACAGGAACAGCCCGAACATGGCTCCGGACGAGATGAGCATCGCGAGGAACGACGTGCCGCGGTTGCGGTCGAGGAGCACCCGAAGCGGCAGCAGCGGGTGCGCGGCCCGGGTCTGCCACCAGCCGAACGCCAGGATCAGCGCGATGCCGACGATCAGTGGGCCCCACGTGCCCGCGGCCGACCAAGAGTGCGTCTCGGCGTTGGCGAAGCCGTAGACCACGCCGAGCAGGCCGCCCGAGACCAGCACAGTCCCGAGGATGTCGAGCTTCGGACGGTCGGCCGGAGCCCCGGGCACAAGCAGCACCCATCCGCCGATGAACGCGACCACCGCGAAGACGAGATTGACGTAGAGCGTCCACCGCCAGCTGAGGTGCTCGGTCAGCAACCCGCCGAGCAGCAGCCCCACCGCGCCACCCGAACCGGCGATGGCGCCGTAGATGCCGAATGCCCGCGCGCGCTCACGCGCCTCGGTGAAGGTCGTCGTGAGCAGCGACAACGCTGCGGGTGCGAGCAAAGCGGCGAACAGTCCCTGAATCGCGCGGGCCGCGACCAGCATCTCGAAGCTCGCCGCTGCGCCGCCCAGCGCGGATGCTGCGGCGAAGCCGACGAGTCCGACCAGGAACGTGATCTTTCGGCCGAACAGGTCGGCCAACCGGCCGCCGAGCAGGAGCAGACTGCCGAACGCGAGCGCATAGGCGGTCACGATCCACTGCCGGTCGTCGTTCGAGAAGCCCAGCGCCTGTTGAGCGGACGGCAGCGCGATGTTCACGACGGTTACGTCCAGCACGACCATGAGCTGAGCTATGCCGATGACAGCGAGCACCCACCAGCGACGGCGCGGGCCGGCTGCCTTGGTTTCGGCGCGAGCCCGGGCCGGTGCGACGGCGACGTCTGTCACTGTGTGCCTCCACTTCAATACGAAACTGTTTCGTTTCGATATGTTGCCCAGTCCAACAGCGAAACGCAAGCGTTTCGTCCCCGGTGTGACGAGCGCCGCAGCGGTGCCGCGAGTTACGGGTGCACGCCAAGTGCAGGCAGCACGACAGCGTCCACGTACCTGCGGAGATAGGTGCGGTCGGGGTGCCGGTTGTCGACCAGCGGACGGGCGATCAGCGCCCCGACCATCAGGTGCGGTAGGAACGCACGCGCCGGGATCTTGGGGTCCAGCTCCCCGCGGGCGACCGCACGATCCAGGATGCGCTGCAGGGCCGCCACCTCGGGCTCGACCAGCGAGTCGTGGAACACGCGTGCTAGATCGGCATCCTGATCAATGGCATGGAGGAGTGCCCGCATCAGGCCGGTGTCCTCCTCGCCGCGACTGGCCATCTGCCGGACGACTTCATGCAGATCGCCCGCCAGCGTGCCGGTGTCGACCTCCGCGACGCCCGACGGTTTGCGGTCCTTGAGCGCGGCGATCACGAGGTCTGGCTTGCTCTTCCACTGCCGGTACAGCGTCGCCTTGCTCGAATGCGTCCGCGCCGCAACGGCGTCCATCGTCAGTGCGTCGTAGCCGACCTCACGCAGCAAGTCAGCAACAGCCCGGTACAGCTCTCGCTCGCGTTCCGGGCTGAGCCGGGTGCGGCCGGCGCGCCGAGCAGCCTCGATCGACATGCCGGCCTCCCTGTCCGAAACGGTTTCGTACAGAGTATCAAGTACGGCTGTATACCGAAGGCTTCAGGCGTCCGATGTAAGGCAGGTTACGGTAACGCTCGGCGTAGTCGAGCCCGTAGCCGACGACGAATTCGTTCGGGATGTCGAAACCGAGGTACTTGACCCGGACGTCAACCTTGACGGCATCCCGCTTGCGAAGCAGGGCTACCACCTCGATCGATGCCGGGTTGCGGCTGGCCAGGTTGCGCATCAGCCAGGACAGGGTCAGCCCCGAATCGATGATGTCCTCCACCAGCAGGACATGCTGTCCGGCGATGTCGCGGTCGAGGTCCTTGAGGATGCGGACGACACCCGAGCTCGTGGTCGAGCTGCCGTACGAGCTCACCGCCATGAACTCCATCGTCGAGGGACGTTCCAGGGCGAGCGCCAGGTCGGACAAGAACATCGCGGCGCCCTTGAGCACGCCGACCAGCATCGGCTCACGGTCGGCGTAGTCGGCGTCGATGATCTTGGCGAGCTCCGAGGTCTTCTCGGCGATCTGGTCAGCGGTGACGATCACAGCCTCGATGTCGTCGTCGAGCACGGACGGCATGCGTCACCCCTTCGCGGATTTGCTACGCACACTCAGCCTGCCAGATGCCCGGACGACCTCGAACCCGCCTGGCAGCTCGATCGGCCCCTGCCCGTGCCATGCGGTGATCAGCGCGTCCAGTTCAGCGGTGCGCTCGGCGGTCAGCGGCTCGGCCACGTGCGCGTGGACCCAGGTACGCAGCACGCGGGTCCGCACCGCCCGCGGCAGCTCGGCCAGCTCGGCAACCGGCAGTTCAGCGCCGTGTGGGTGAGCGGACGCGAGTTCGTCCAGGGCGTCCAGGTCCTCCTGGACGAGTGCCGCGGTGCGGGCCAGCGCCTCGGCGACTCCGCCCTGGAGCACGTCTTCGAGTAGTGGCAGCACCTCGCCGCGCAGCCTTACGCGCTGGTATGACGGGTCGACGTTGTGCGGGTCGTGCCACGGGACGAGGCCGAGCGCTTCGCAGGCGGCGTGGGTAGTCGCACGCCGTACGCCGAGAAACGGCCGGCGGTACCGGCCGTCGGCCGGGCGCATCCCAGCGATCGATCGGGGCCCTGAGCCGCGGCCCAGCCCGAGCAGCACGGTCTCGGCCTGGTCGTCGAGGGTGTGCGCGAGCAGCACGTCCGCGTCCAGGGCCTCAGCGACGCGGTCGAGCGCGCCGTATCGGGCGGTACGTGCCGCCGCCTCCGGGCCACCGGCCCGGCCCACACGGACCCGGATCAGCTCGACCGGGTCGAAGCCGAGTTCGTAGCCCAGCTGCGCCACGGCCAGCGCCTGCGTGCCGGACCCGGGCTGCAGGCCGTGATCGACGGTGACCAGCCCGGACCGCACGCCGGCCCGCGGGGCTTCAAAGGCCACGGCGGCTGCCAGGGCCAGCGAGTCGGCGCCACCGGAGCAGGCCACGATGACGCTGCCGCGGTCCGGCAGGGCAGCCCGCACCGCGCGGCGCACCGCCGCGACAGCAGGCGCCGGACCCATCTCAGCTGTGGACGCGCGCCAGCCAGGCGTCCGGGTCGCGGATCTCGTCCTTGCGCGGGAGCGCGGCGGCTGACGTCCAGATCGTGTTGAAGCCGACGATGCCCGTCCGGTCCACGACGTGTCGGACGAACGCCGCGCCGTCGACGTATTGCCGCGTCTTGGCGTCCAGACCGAGCAGCCGGCGCAGCAGCCGGTCGAGCGGATTGCCTCCGTGACGGCGCCGCGCCCCGAACCGTTCCTCGATCAGGCGCTGGGACGGGATGACTGTCGGCGACACTGCGTTCATCACGTACTCGGCGTGGCCCTCGATCAGCGACATGAACGCGGTGAGCCGGTCGATGACGGCCTGCTGCTCAGGCGTGGCGAGCGCCGCGATCAGCCCGGTCCCGTCGCCCTGCCCACGTACCACCTTGATCAGCTCGCCCAGCGCCGCGCGGGTTCGCTCCCGGAGCGCTGCAGGGTCGGTGTCGATGCTGTCCGTAAGCGCGGCCACCTCGTCGAGCATGTGCTGGCGCAGCCAGGGCACAGCGGTGAACTGCACCCGGTGGGTGACCTCGTGCAGGCAGACCCACAGGCGAAAGTCCTGCGCGTCGACGCCCAGCTGCCGCTCGACCGTGACCAGGTTCGGGGCCACGAGCATCAGCTGCCCGTCGGGTCGGTCGAAGAACTCGAACTGGCCCAGCACCTTGCCGGAGAGGAAGCCCAACACTGCGCCGGCCTGCATCCCGGTGACTCGTCCGCCCACGGTCTCCGCCATCCGGCCGATCTTGTTATCGGCCGCGAGCCGGTCGACGAGCGGTGTCATCACGGTGCGCAGCCCAGCTGCATTCACGTCTATCCAGCCCTCGCGATCGACGACCCGCGTGACCGCCGTGACCGGGGGCTCGGTGAGCCCGGTCAGCTCGGCGACGTAGGTCGCGGCCCGTTCGGCGTCGCGGTAGAGCTCGGCGACCGTGTCGTCCGCCTCGGCGCGTGACACGCGCGGGGGCGGGGGGGTCAGGTTCTTGGCCGACCGGGCAGCAAGGTCCCAGTCGATAAGCGACGCCATTCGGCCACGGTACT
>JBPYES010000185.1:0-3875 GCA_051984825.1 Jatrophihabitantaceae bacterium | reverse complement strand
GCGTGCCGTCCCCACGGGCCGCCGATAAGCCGACTCGCCCGCCATACCGTCGGATCGGTGCGGCTGGGGACCTGGTCAGCCGCTGCCGCTCGCATCACCGAGGCATCCTCGCACGTGGTTCTGCGCTACCCGGTCGGCGTCGGCGACCGGGCGGGCCGCGATCGGGTGGGCGTCGGGGTGGGCGTGGTCGGTGTCAATGTCGGGGTAGGCGTCGTCGGCGTCGGAGGCGTGACCGTGGGTGTCGGTGAGGTACTCCGCGAGGACGGCGCAGTGGATGGGGAGGTGGACGGTGTCGACGGTGTGGGCGTCGGAGTCGCCGTGGTGGTCGTCGGCGTCGGTGGCGGCGGCGTGAATGCGTCCTGGCCGTTGACGATCTGCTGACTCGACGCCATGGACTCGGCCGGCTTGCCGGACAGGTAGCTGTCCATGAACGCCTTCCAGGCCTTGCCGGGCAGGTCGCGACCATATTCGTTGCCGCCTGCGTCGTTGTAGATCGCCTGAGTGGAGTTGCCGCTGCCGACCCATACCGCGGTGCTGACCTGCGGTGTGTAGCCGACCATCCAGGCGTCGCTGTTGCGGCCCTCGTCGGGCCCGGACGGGATGCCCTCGGTGCCCGTCTTCGCCGCCGAGTCCCGGCCGTCCAGCGGCACCCCGGAGAAGCCGGGCACCGGCTTGAGGGTGAGCGTCACATCGTTGGCAACCTTGGAGTCGAAGGCCCGCTTGCCGGAGTCCTTGTGCTTGTAGAGCACGTGGCCCTGCGCATCGGTGACCTCCTGCACCAGGTAGCCCTGGTGGGCGGTGCCGCCATTGGCGAACGTCCCGAATGCCACCGCCTGATCGAGCGGCCGCACCGGGTAGTCGCCGATGCCGATGCCGAAGTGCGTCGTGCCGTCAGAACTGGTCAGCGTCTTCTGGCCGTCTCGGGTCTCCGGGATGCCCGCGGCCCAAGCCGTCTGGGCGACGTTCCCCGGCCCGATCTCGGACGCAAGCCCGTCGAAGGCGGTGTTCAGTGACACCTTCATCGCGAATGCCAGCGTGACGTGCCCGGCGTATTGGGCGTCACTAGGGTCGTTCTTGATTGTCGTGCCGTCGATGACGCGGGTCTGGCTGCCGTCGACGATCGAGTTGATGGCGTAGGCCGGCTTCTCGCCGCGCAGGTTCTGGCTGAGAGCCGTAGCGAGCGTGAACGGCTTGAACGACGATCCTGGCGGGCGCCAACCCTGCCCCGCGTAGTCGAAGTAGTCCGGCCGGCCGGCGTAGCTCTTCCCGTTCGGGCCGCCGTAATACGCGAGGACGGCGCCACTTTGTGGATCGACTGCGACCAGCGCGTTCTTCATGTTGCGCTGCTTCGGCGTCAGGTTCGCGAACGTCTGGTGGATCGCGTCGATCGCGTCATTCTGCGCGGTGCGGTCGATGGTGGTGCGGATGCGCAGGCCCTTGGTGTTGATGGTCGCCTCGTCGATGCCGAGTTGTTCCAACTCGCGGGTGACCGCCGCACCGATCAGGCCGTCCGGATCACTCGCCGAGTTCGAGTTATCCGTTTTCGTCTTGGGAAACGCGATGGTCGCCTCTTGCTCCGCGGTCAGGTGATGCGTGGTGACCATCCCGTCCATGACGTAGCGCCACCGCTCGCGCGCCGGGCCCGGATTGGCCGCCGGGTCGTAGTAGCCCGGCGAGCGGAGCAACCCGGCGAGCAGGGCGCCCTGGGCGACGTTGAGCTTCTCGACGCCCACCCCGAAGTAGGCCTCGGACGCCGCCTCGATGCCGTACGTACCGCGCCCGAAGTAGACGGTGTTGAGGTACCACTCGAGGATCTGGTCTTTCGAATACTGCCGCGACAGCTTCACTGCGATTGCCAGTTCGCGCAGCTTCCGGGTCAGGGTCCGCGAGTCGTTGAGATAGGCGTTCTTCGCGTACTGCTGGGTGATGCCCGAACCGCCCTGCACATCTCCACCGATGAGATCGTGCAGCGCTGCCCGCAGCGTTCCCTTGATCGAGACGCCCGGCTCCTTGTAGAAGTTGCGGTCCTCCGCAGCGAGGACGGCCCACCGCACGTTCTGCGGCACCTTCGACAGCGGCACCGGGATCCGGTTCGTGCCGAGCTGGGCGAGCACCGAGCCGTCCGAGTATTGAACGAGTGCCGCCTGCGGCACCGGCAGATCCTGCGGACGCGGCACGTTTCCCAGGGTGTAGAAGAGCACGACCGCGCCCACCATGATCGCGGCGATAAGACCGAGCAGCCAGACGAAGCTCAGCCCTACGCGCCGCCAGACCCGTCGCGAGCGGGTCATCGTGGCCAGCCGGGCGCGCTTGCGCTGCCGATGGCGTTGCCACCACTGCGGCAGGTGCTCTTCTATCGGGCGCCGCCGGTTCGGATCGAGTCGGCGTGGGATGCGGGGCGGCGGCTGGGGTTCCGCTTCAGTCATGCTGAAGCGGCCCCTAGCACGTACGAACGAACCAAGTGGTTCCACCCGCAGTCGGGGCACACTTCCACGACGTACACGTCGAACTCGGGCAGCGTGGCTGCCATCCGAGCAAGGTCGGCACGCGACTTCGCCTGTCCGGCGCTGCGGCCGAGCGCGTCACCGTAGACGTAGTGAACGAGCGTTAGCCGCGTCTTGTCACACACCGGGCACGCCCGGCGCGCCGGCACACCGTAGTGGCGGGCCGCAAGACGCAGGTAGGGGTGGGCGTCACAGGCCTCGTCACGAGACACTCGGCCGCGCGCAACATCGGACAGCCGCGCGCGTCGCTGCAGCGCGTAGTCGATGACGGCCCGGGATCCCACGCGAACGAGAGTACGCGAACCGGGCTAGCGCAACCCGGCGAACGAACCGACCGACGGCGGCGCGCAGAAGCCTTCGGGCACGCCCACGGGATGCACCTCGACCGGCCCGGCGCCCCAGTCGATCCGGATGACCCCACCCGTACCGGCGCGGCACGAGGTGGTCCAGCGCAGCGCTGCGGTGGCAGTCCCGTCCGGCGGCAGCGTTCCGAACGAACGGGCCGGAGTGGACATAGTGGCGCCTGACTGCACGCTCGGGGTGCGGGCGAGCCGGCAGGAGACACCGCGTGAGGTAATGCGCAATGAGGTGGGCTGCACGCTGACCGTGACGTCAGCCGGCCGGCAGATCGCGGCGCCGGCTTCCTCTGCTGAAGCCTGCCCGCCGCCCTCGGCGGCGCTCGGCACGCTACCCTGCGCGGCGAGGGGGGTCTGGTGCTGGGCGCCGGCGCCGGCGTTCTTCTTCGTCACGGGGTTCGACGACTGCGACAGCGCAATTCCCAACGGGACGCCCACCGCGATCGCTGCCGCGCCGGCCAGCGCAGGGATCAGCCACCGCCGTCGCCGCACGGGCGGGCCCGCCTCACGGGCGCGTACCGCGCGCAGGACGTCGGCGGCATGTGGCGCATCGCCGGCTTTCTGCTGGAAAGCTGCCCGCAGTTCGTCCTCGCTCCTCATGTCAATTCCGCCGATGTCAGCTCGATCCGCAGCGCCGCCAGCCCCCGGAACGCGTACCCGCGCACCGTGGTCTCGGCGCAGCCCAGCACCTCGGCGATCTGCGCGTCCGACAGTCCCTCGAAGTAGCGCAGCACGAGGACCGCCCGCTGCCGGCGCGGCAGCTTGGCCACCTCAGCGAGCAGCGTGGCACGCTCTGCGTGCGCGTCGGCGTGATCGGCCTGCGTCGTCGTGGGTTCGACGTCCGCCTGCGGGACGTAGCGCGCCCACTTGCGGCGCCAGGACAGGAATTCGTTGACCACCATGCGCCTTACGTATGCCTCCGGATGCTCCATCGCGCCGATCTGCGCCCACCGCTTGTGGACCCGGATCAGCACCTCTTGGACGACGTCTTCAGCGAGCCCGCGGTCGTTCGTGA